>PLLF01000077.1 GCA_003140855.1 Vulcanimicrobiota bacterium | reverse complement strand
TATCGTGCCGCTTATCTCGAACGTGCACCGATCGTCTTCCCTCAGAGCACGATGCGCGACTGCCTGCGCCGGCGCGTGATTGACGTAACCGTGCTGCTGCCACGATCCGTCAACGTCCCGACCCGCTGGACCGAACGCTTGCAGGCCGCACGTCGTCAGCAAGCCGCCGAAAAAGTCGCGTTCGAAGGCCTCGATTCCCGGCTCCGCATACGCCGGATGCGCCAGGCCTCCGGGCCCACGCCAAGTAAGCGGGATTCCGCGATAGGCCGCGCTTGCGACGTCCAATGCGCGCTCGGCGACGATCTCGATCTCTAAGCCGCCTCCGGTACGCAAGAGAAACCCGCGCGTTCCGCGAGCGCGCCCGTCATCGAACACGATGGGCGTAATGCCACAGATTTGATGCAGCTCGCCGACTCGCGCTTCGAGCGCCGATCGGTCGTAATGCCGGCCGAAGATCTCCGGCATTTAGAGCGACTCGACATAGGCGGCGACATCTGCGACGTCTTGCCGGCTGAGCGGCGAAGGGTAGAGCTTGGGCATCGGCGGGTTCGGGTTCTCGATCCATGCCTGCGCAAACTCGCTATTCATCTTGCGGTTTTCATGCGTCAGCGAGGGCCCGAATCCGCCCTCGCGCCCCGTCGTCCCGTGACAGCGCGCGCAATTCGCGGCGAAGATCGCGGCCCCGCGCGCGGCGTCGGCGTTGAGCTGCGGTGGAGGCGAGTGCACGAACGATGCGGTGCGCGACGCAGCGTTGGAGGAGCAGCCGACTAACGCGTACGCGCAAAGAGCAACGATGCAGCAGAAGCGGCGACTCATCGTATCCCTTTAACGGCTCTCTCGCCCGAGGCGAGCCCTAAGAGCAGCAGCACCAACCCAAAAACGGCAAGCACCGGAAATATGGCCAAGCCCATCAACAGAAGAAATGCTTCGAACGCGACCGCGTTGCGCAAGGGCCGAAACGATGTCCCTTGTAGAGAATAACGCATCGATATTGCGGTTAGCGATAATGGCGCGGGTCATGGCGAGTCGCGAAGCCCCCAGTAGCGGCCCTCGGCCGATTTTACCGCGGTACGGCGCCGTAGAACTGTTCGTTGGGCCGACTGCAGCTCACTCTTCAGTGATGCCTCATGAGATCGCAGATTAACAGCGTTTGCGATTGCCCTTACGATATTCGCATCAACTCCCGCGATTTCAGTCACCAGTCGTTTAGCGATTGGATCAGGTGATGCACTCCCATTTCCGGGCCTGGCGAGAAGCTGCGCACACTCTTGGGCGTAACGCCAAACAGTCACGGCATTGTTCGAATCGTTCGCGAAGCGAGAAATGCCCTGAACTAATTTGCTGAACCAGTTGCCTTTCAAGGGATCCTGCGCTCGCCGCTTGGCCTTTTCTTGCAGCATTTGCATTTGGTGGCCTCGCTCGACGAGCGAGGTCCCCCATTCGCCGGACGCAATCTGCGAGGCGTTCTGCGTGCAGATTTCGGCAAGCTTCCGGAGGAGTACATGCCGTTCTAATTTGAGTTCAGCGAGTTCAGAATCTGCCTGGGTTGCCGCCTCATTTGCGCGTGCGTAGGTGGAACGGGCCCGTTCCACCGCTATTTCGTCGTCAGCAAGGCGGGTTCTCTCGGTCTCTAGGACGCGTTTTGCGGCTCCCCATAGTGCTAGCATTTCGCTAGCGCGGGCACCTTCAGTTGGCGCCGACCTCAGGGAGCTCTCCCGCCCGAGGCACAGGAGCCCGAAGAGCAGCAGCACCAACCCAAAAACGGCAAGCACGGGAAATATGGCCAAGCCCAGCAACAGGAGAAATGCTCCGAACGCGACCGCGATCGGCCACGGGGATGCCACGGTGAAGACTCCCAACCGTTCACCGCTCGCATCCGCGTTTGACGCGTTGCTTCGGTCGCCGACCAGACGAGCCTCGCGCTCAGCAATGAACATGTAGCCTGCGGCGAAGACGAGCGCGGTCGCCATCAGGCCGAGCAGAATCGTGCCGTCGGGGCTGTGCGAGCTAAACCAATAAACGACCGCAATGGCGATCCCGAAGACCGCCGATGAGACGAAGAGACGCCGCCCCGTGATCATCCCGGTTGCTCCTTCGCAAGCTCGGGATGCTTGGCATCGAAGACCGGTCTCTCCGAGCGAATGGGCGGCAGCGAAACAAAGTTAAACTCGGGAGGCGGCGAGGTCGTCCACCACTCGAGACTGTAGCCCCCCCAGGGATCGTCCGGCGCGTGCTTGCGCGAGAGAGATGCCGTGATGATGTCCCAAACGAAGACCAGCACGCCGGCAGCCATGATCAGCGATCCGATGCTCGCGATCAAATTCAAATTGCCCCATCCGGGCAGGGCTGCGTAGGTATAAACCCGCCGCGGCATGCCCATGACGCCCAGAAACTGCATTACGAAAAACGTTGTGTTGAAGCCGATAAAGAGCAGCCAGAAACACCATTTGCCGAGCCGCTCCGAAAGCATCTTCCCGAACACCTTGGGGAACCAGAAGTAGATCGCGCCGAAAATTGCGAAGAGGCTGCCGCCGCCCAAAACGTAGTGAAAGTGCGCGACGAGAAAGTAGCTGTCTTCGGCCTGAAAGTCAATCGGCGGCGAAGCGACCATCACTCCGGTGATGCCGCCGATCAAAAAGTTCAGCATGAAACCGATCGCAAAGAGCATCGCCGTGGTGAAGACTATCGAGCCTCGCCACATCGTGCCGACCCAATTGAAGAACTTGACCCCGGTCGGCACGGCGATCAGAAACGAGATCGCGGCGAAGAATCCGTTCGTAACCACGCCGGTCGTGAACATATGGTGCGCCCACACGCCCATCGAAAGCCCGGCTATGGCGAATGCCGAAAGCACGAGTCCGGTGTAGCCGAAGATCGGTTTACGCGAGAAGACCGGAATGATCTCGCTGATGACGCCGAAGTAGGGCAGGATCATGATGTAGACTTCCGGATGCCCGAAAAACCAAAACAGGTGCTGATAGAGCACGGGGTTTCCCCCGGCGCTTGCAGTGAAAAACTCTCCGCCGAGATGCCGGTCGATGAACAACATCGCGAGAACCGCCGCCAGGGATGGAAACGCCATGAGAATGAGCAAGGACGTGGCGACCATTTCCCAGACGAAGATTGGAAGACGCCACATCGTCATGCCCGGAGCTCGATACAGAAATGTGGTGGTTATAAAATTGACGGCAGTCAGGATTCCAGAGATGCTGGTCATCAGCAAGCCGATGATCCAGAGATCCTGACCCTCGCCGGTCGAGATGCGAATCTCGGAGAGCGGCGCATACGCGAACCAGCCGCTCGCCGCCGCTCCGCCGTTGACGAACACGCCGCTAAATATGGTAATCCCGCCGAAGAAAAAGAGCCAGTATGTAAACGCGTTCAAACGCGGAAATGCCATGTCGGGCGCGCCGATTTGCAGCGGAATAAGAAAGTTGGCCAACCCCAGCGCAAACGGGACGACGAAGAGAAAGATCATCGCGGTGCCGTGCAGCGTGAAGATTTGGGCGTACTGGTGCGGTCCGACAAGCATCATTCCGGGCTGTGAGAGTTGCGCTCGAATGACCAGCGCCAGCAGACCCGCCAAAAAAAAGTAGAAGATGCTCGTGCACATGTAGAGGATGCCGATGTGCTTGTGATCGGTCGACGTCAGCCACTCGATGATGCCGCGGCGCGTGAGAGGCGAATCAGCGGTTGTGACGGCCGTGCTCAGGATGCGCCTCCTTTGGTGGAGGAGATGGTCGAAGAACGACGGGCGCGCAACCAGCGGTTATAATCTGCTCTGGAAACGACGCGAACGCTAAAGGACATCAGCGCGTGATCCAAGCCGCAAAACTCGGCACACCGGCCGAGATAGACGCCCACGCGAGTCGGCCGCAGATCGAAGGAGTTCTTCACGCCCGCAATTGCGTCGCGCTTGAACAAAAAACCCGGTATCCAGAAGGCGTGATTGACGTCGCTCGAGGTCAAATTGATGCGCGTGGTCTCATCGATGGGAAGAACAAGTTGGGGAGGAGCCTGTGGGGTTCCCACGATGTTGATTGTGGTGCCGGGGTAATGAAAACGCCACGACCATTGAAAGGCAGTCACCTCGACGGTGCCGGCCGGGCGTGGGCTAAGGTGCTTGACGATGACCTCGTTGCGATACGTGATCGCAAAGAGCACGATCACGATCAGCAGCGGAATGATCGTATAGGTGATTTCGAGTTTGGTATTGCGCCGGAATTGCGGCGGATACTCGTCGCTGCGTCGCCGCCAGACAACCAGCGGGATCAAGATCAGCCCAAAGACAACGACCGCCACGAACAGCCCTGCGAGGGTGAACACGATCCAGTCTTGGCGCAGGACCTGGGCCTGCATGGTTGCGCCGGGCGGCAGAGCGTAGACACCGCACCCGGAGGTAGCGAGCAGCAGGCCGGCTGAGAGCGACAGTCGCGAGCTACGCACTGCTGCCAATCAGTCTTATGATGACGATCAGGAGTCCGAGTCCCAACCAAGCTACGAGACCTTCTGCAACCGGTCCGAGGTCGCCCAATGGCAGCCCACCTGCGTTGACCACGTCGGTCTGCAAGACGTTCACGTAGCGCACGATGTCGTTGACGTCGCGGTCCGTGAGCGTGTGCTCGTCGAATTGCGGCATCACCCCCGGCCCGACTCGTATGGCTTGCGCGACCTGGGTGACGGTGGCTCGGTCCAGCGACGGCGCGATCCAGCCGTAGCCGACTGATCCGCCCGTGGCCGTGGCTCCGTGGCAAGCCGCGCAATTCGCTATGAAGAGGGCGCGTCCGCGCGCGAGGTTTCCGGCGTTGTCGACGAGGGGCACCACCCGGCTCCCGTGCGAGCGCGACATGACGAACGCGATCAACGCGTCGATCTCTGCCGGCGAAAAGATCGGCGTGCGATGCTGGTTTTGTCCAGACAGCACGCTCGTGGGCATTCTGCCTGTTGTCAAAT
This sequence comes from Vulcanimicrobiota bacterium, assembly GCA_003140855.1. GTDB lineage: Bacteria > Vulcanimicrobiota > Vulcanimicrobiia > Vulcanimicrobiales > Vulcanimicrobiaceae > Rubrimentiphilum. Next base: position 5,534 of record PLLF01000077.1, on the reverse strand, counting down.
AGAAATCGATCGCGTCGAGGCTCACGTCGCGCAAGCTCGGCGCGTTTGCCGAACCTTGCAAATTTGCTCCGTGACACGACGAGCAATGAATCTGATAGAGGCTGCGCCCTTGATCGAGCGTCGCTGCAACTCCAGGTCGAGCGCCGAGGGCGAACAGCGCGAGCCCGAGGGCGATGGCGGAAATGGCTCCGCTTCTGAGCTGTGCGTCGAATTGCGCGTCGAGCTGCTCGCCCAAGCGGCGCTCGTAGCGTCCCCACATCGCGACCACTGCCATGAAGACGACGAAGAGCAGCAGGCCGCCGGCGATCCACATCAGCGCGGCGCCGGCATGTTGATCGGCGAGGGCCGCGGCGGCCGAACCGCCGTGGCTCGCGACGTAGTGCGAGTAGAGCGCAACGCGGGTTTGGTAAAGGGCCAAACCGAGAAATGCGCCCTGCGGCATGGCTAGGAACACATAGACGATTCGCAACGGAAAGTTCATCGGCCAGGAGACGGGGCCGATGTGAATGATAGCTTGCCAAAACAGAACGGCGGACGTCAGGAATAACGCGTGTTCGAGAATGTGAACGGCGGGATAGGTGAGCGCCAGCTCGTAGAGCGGCGAGAAATGTGCGCCCCACATCACCGCCATAAAGAACAGCCACGTAAAAACGGGAAACGTGAGGAAGCGCCAAAACGGACCGCTCAAGAAGCGGCCCAGCCGCCGCGCTTTGGTCAGATCGAGACTTCCCAACAAGAGCATCATCGGAGCGCTCAAAAGAAACAATGGCGCCGCCACGTAGACCAAGAGCATGTGCTGCGCCATGTGGGCGAAGAACGAGCCGTCGGCAAACGGTTCGAGCGGCGGTTCGAGCGCGAGATAGAGCGCGGCGATCGTTGCGCCGAAGGCCGCAACGTGCCAACGATTGATCTGGTGGATGCGCTGCGCGTCGTAGCGGCGCACAAGCCAGCCGTAGAGTCCTATCGCCAGCAGCAGCAACAACACGATCGCGTAGTTCATGGCCGCCGCGCATCCTTTTCGGGCTGCTCGGCGAATCCGCCGGAATCCGTACGTGAGATTGCGATGCGCGTGCCGGCCTCCGCTAGCGCGTTGCGGCGAGCGCGCAGTTCGCGGGCAAACTGGAAGGTCAACAAGCCCACGGCCACCGGCAGGACGAGTAGCATGATCCGGTAGAGGTTTACGAGTCTCTCAACCGAGATGCCGACGATTTTCGCCTGGACGTCGTCGCTGCCCGCGAACGTCAGGACGATGGCGAACGCCAAGACCGCTGCGCCGACTCCCGTGCGCCACGGTACGTCGGAAGGATGATCCAGGAGCTGATGCGGCTGGCCGTCGTGGGTGATGCGCCGTTCCAGAAACGGCCAAACGAAGAGCAAGGTGAAAAATACGAGCGGAAGCAGCACCCCGGCGAAGAACGGCGCGGGGATCGTGTGATTGAAAATTTGCCAATCCCAGCTTGGACCCAGCCGCAACGCGCCTTCGAGCCACCCGATGTACCAGTCCGGCTGCGCCGGTGAACTGACGTTGGCTGGGTTGTAGGGGCCGTAGAGCCAGATCGGATTGATTTGGAAGAAGGCGCCCAGCGCGGTCAGGATCGCAGCAACCGCGAACAGTAATCCAACCGACTTCATCGCGTAGTTCGGCCAAAGTGGCGAACCGATCACGTTGTTTTCGGTGCGACCGGGACCGCGGAACTGCGTATGCTTTTGGCGCCAGATCATGCCGAGGTGGATCGCCATCGCGGCGACGAGCAGCGCCGGCAATACGAGCACGTGCGTGAAGAAGAGGCGGCCGATCGTTTGTGTCGCCGGAAAATCACCGCCGAAGAACAAAAACGCAAGATAGCCGCCGACGACGGGCACCGAGAGAAGAACCGAATACGCAATACGCAGGCCGGTTCCGGAGAGCAGATCGTCGGGCAGCGAGTATCCGGTAAACCCGGCGCCGAGGGCCAGGATGAGGAGTACGAGGCCGACGATCCAGTTCAGCTCACGCGGCCTTCTGAACGCCCCGGTAAAAAAGATCCGGCACATGTGGACGGTGATCGCAGCCACAAAGACGAGCGCTGCCCAGTGATGGATCTGCCGAAGCAGCAAGCCGGCGCGGATGTCGAGCGAAAGACGCAGCACCGAGGCGTAAGCCGCCGACATCTGTATCCCGTGCAGCGAAGGGTACGACCCGTTGTAAGTGATTGGTTGCGCGGAAGCGTCGAAGAAGAATCCTAAGTAGGTCCCGGTTGCGAGCAAGACCACAAAACAGTAGAGCGCGATCTCGCCCAGCATGAACGACCAGTGATCGGGAAAGGCTTTGCGCAGTGCCTTTCGCATGAAGTGCGCAGTGCCGAGCCGGTCGTCGAGTGCCAAGACCACGCGGCGGATCATGCGCGCTGCCAGAATCCCGGTCCGATTGGCTCAGTGTAATCGCTCTGGGCTTGCAGATATCCGTCGCCGGCGATCTCGAGCGGCAGCTGCGGGAGCGCGCGCGCAGCCGGGCCCGAGATTGGGCGCGCGGCGTGGGCGACGTCGAAGACGGATTGATGACACGGACACAACAATTGATAGGTCGAGGCTCGATACAGGCCCACGGGACAACCGGCGTGAGTGCAGACTTTTGAGAATGCAACGTATCCCTGCGGCGACCAATTTCGGCGCTCCGGCCGGGCCGCGAGAACGCCCGGGGGCAGGCGCAGCAGCAGCGTCTGCGAGCTCGCGTCGTCGACGTATCCGTCGGGAAACACCGTCAGTATCGAACCCACCGCAAGATCCGATGCGCGCACCGGCACGCCGTTCTCGCGCACCAAACGCGCGCCGCGCCTCCACTTGGTGCGATAGAGACCCTGGCCGAATCCCGGCGCCAGCGAGCGCAGCGGAAAGAGCGCCGCGACTCCGAGCGCTCCGAGCGCCGCCAGCAGAACCTTGGTCAGAAAACCGTGGCGATCTATTTCCGCGAGTCCGTGCTCGAGTGCGGCCTCAGCTTCGCTGCGTTCGTCGCGGTCCGATGGATAGTCATCGCGAACGTCTACGACCTGCTCGGCCGGAATTGCGAACGCCGCCCACAGGACGATGCCAAGCCCGAGCGCTCCCAGCGCGACGAACAAACCCAACCCTTCCCACTGCGGACCGCTGTGCAGCGCATAGGCGGCAGCGAACAATGCGCTTCCGAGTACCGAAACGCTGAATGCAGTCGCGATGCCCCAAATGCGCGCAGTCATCGAATTAAATAGATAGTCCCCCAGATTCCGACCCAGACGATGAAAACAAAATGCCAATAGTAGCTGATCGCTTCGGCGCCGGCGCGATGGTTGGCGCTAAGCGCTGGGCGGCGCATTCCGAAAAAGAGTGCGCAAAGCAGTAAAACCCCAACCGCGACGTGCAATGCGTGAAAGCCGGTCATGGTGTAGAACACGGAACCGTACGCATGCGAGGTTACGCCGAAAGTGTTCTTGCTCCAGCCATGCATGGCGATCGCAAGAAAGGCGATGCCCGCCACGATTGCCGTGCTCAGCAACACGCGCGCAACGCGCCAATTTTTGCGCGAGAGCGAGAGGGTGAACAACAGCATAGCTCCGCTCGAGTATGCCAGCAAGAGCGTTCCGATCCCCGATTCGATCACGTTCAAGTGCACGTTCGCAGGCGGCCAGACGGCGGTCTGGCTGCGAAGATCGAAATAGGCTGCGAAAAGCCCGGCGAAAAACATCAACTCCGAAGCCAAGAACAGCACCACGCCGAAGACGAGTGGATGCGCGCGCAGCGCTAACGGGCGCAGCGAGCCGCCGCGACCCGATGCTACTCCCACAACATCGCGCGGGTCCACGCGCCGCCGCAACTCTGCAATTTGACCGGAACCGCCACAAAAAGCCGCTTCTTTTCGTCCATGACTTCGTCGGGAAAGAAGAGCTCTTCAACGATGAACTTGCCGTTGGAGAGCATCGTCTTGTGCGCGGGAACCGCCTTGCTCGGATCGGCATACCCGCCCAGGCTCACCGCATCGATGCCCACACCTTTGACGCCGCGATCGACAAGGTACTGTGCTGCTTCGCCACTCAGATAGACGTACTCCGTAAGGAACTCTTTGGTGTTCGCGCGCTTGTGCCCCCAGCCGGTGTTGAGCAGCACGATATCGCCATCGGCAATGCGAGCACCCAATCGTTCGACTTCCACGCGCTCGATCGCGGAGCCGGGTTTCTTGCCGCGCAGATCGAGAACCGTTGCCGGACCGATGTAGGTTTCGAGCGGTATCAGATCGATCGTCAAGCCATCTTCCAAAAAGTGGAACGGCGCATCGCAGTGGGTGCCTGAGTGCGTGCTCATTGTGACGATTTCCTTGTTCACTCCTTGCACGGCCAGCATGTAAAACGAACGGACCGTAACCGGCCGAGGATTGTAGTCCGGATACTGCGGACAGTTGGAATAGACCGGCTGACTTAAATCGTATATGCGCGTGGGCAGTATCATGCCGCGCATTCTTTCCAGATCTGTGCGAACGCATCGCGGTTTCGTCGCAGCACATCGTCGAGATCGGAGCGCCAGATGGAGTCGGGCAGCGACTCGCTCGAGAAGATCTCCAGAACGTACGACCCCGTGTAGCCGGTTTCGCGAATCGTGCGCACGATCGCGGCGTTGTCGATCTCGCCGTCGCCCAAGCTGACGCGATCCGCGCCGCAGCGCGGCCGGTGCCAATCGCTCACCTGGACGAGGAAGATGCGATCGCCGCAGGCGCGGATCACCTCGTGCAAATCGGGCGTTTGAAAGATATTCCACGTGTCGACGCACAAGCCGAAATTTTCGTGGCCGACGCGACGAACCAGTTCGAGCGCCTCGTCCAGTCCCCACAATGCCGTATCGGTATTGAAAAGGACCGGGTTGAGGGGCTCGTAGGCCAGACGAATACGATGCTTTGCAGCGAACTCGGCGAGATCGGCAAAGGCTGTGAGTGCGGTGTCGTACACGTGCGCCGTATCACCGCCCGGCGCCGCGCCGGTGATCGCGACGAACGGCGTCTGTTCGGGAACGTGCGGCGCGATTCGTTCGATGGCTGCCTTGATGTGGCGAACGCGGTCCTCCGGCGCCGTTGGCTGCCCCGCTAAACTATCAGGAAAAAGCGAGTGAACCTCCGACTGCACCGAACTCATTGTCAAACCCGCGGCAGCTATTGATTTGAGCTGCGGCGCATAATCGTTCTTGTTTAATTTGAACTCGCAAACTTCGATCGCCGCGATGCCATGAGCGGCGTACCGCTCCACATCGCGCTCAAAAGGCCACGGCCATGTCGTAAACTCGCTCACGCCGAAGAGAAGCGGCGGTCCAGTCATCTCATTACAGGCTTCCGGATTTTTGCATCATGCCGCCGTCGATAACATAAGAAGAAGCGGTGATGTATCCGGCGGCGTCGGAAGCGAGAAAGACGCAGAGGTCAGCGATCTCCTCGGGCTTAGCCATCCGATGAAGCGGAATCTCCGAAAGCAGCTTGTCGTATTCTTTCTGGTTTTGTTTGAGCGCACTATCCATCGGGGTGTCGACCGCACCCGGACACA
>PLLF01000050.1 GCA_003140855.1 Vulcanimicrobiota bacterium | reverse complement strand
GGCGAACCCTCCGGCATTTAGCGCCTGCGCGTAAAGGTCGAACACGGGTGTCTTGCCGACCGGTTCGGTGCGATCCGCGGGGCCGTTCGTGCCGATCAGGATCACGGCAGGCACTTTTTTATCGATCGTTTTCGGATATGAAAGGGTCGCGCCGATCGAACTGCCGTCCGCGGAGAGAAATGTCAAACCTAAGAGCAGCGTTAGCGCGGGCAGCATTGAACCGGGAGCGGCGTACGGCGAGGGGCAGGCTTCCCGCTTACCTCGGGCCGCGGTGTCGCAATCGGCGCCGGGGTAAAGACAGCCGACGGCGATACCAGCGGCACGGCCGGATTGAACGGCGTCGCCGCGACCACAACGGGTTCGGTCGTGTCGATCTCCAGCCGGCGCATACGAACGTCGTATGCGACGCGCACGCCAAGACTTCTCAACAAAGGTGCAATTTCAACGTAGGTTTGCGCCCATTGGGCCGACGACGTTCGCGATCCCATCGCGAGCTGCGCGAAACGATCACCGCGCGTCACGACCAAGTGCGAGCCGCTATAGCCGATGCTGGCCGCCACCGCCGTGACGAACGGCTCCAGTGGGGCCACCACGTGCCCGCCTCGGACGTAGACCGGGCTGTACGAATGAACGATCGCTCCGTTGAGCAGCACGACGAGGGCAGGCGTCATAAGTGGGAATATCATCGAGAAACCGCGATACTATCGCAGGACCTTATGCGACTCATCTTTGCGTTCCGCGAGGCCGGCATGCGCTTCTCGCGCGATGGCTGCGCATTCTTATCACAGGCCATTGCGTTTAACGCGCTCTTCGCTATCTTCCCGCTTTTCGTCCTGATCTTGACGGGCGCATCGCTGATCTACCCCAACGCCAACCAGCAGATTCTGGGCTTTGTCGACGAATTTGCGCCGGCTCTCCATCAAACCGTTGCGAGCAATCTGCAAACGTACGTGTACGGCCGCGGCCTCTCGAGCATCATCGCGTTTCTCGTCGTGATCTGGGCCGGAAAAAATCTCTTCATGGGATTGGCCTATGCGCTGAACCGCGCGCTTGCGGTTCCCAAGAGCCGCCCGCTTATTCACGACATCGCGCTTTCGCTGATCATGCTGCCGCTGGTCGGTATCGTGATGGTCGTCGCCATGGGGCTGCCGATTCTCGTCTCGCTCTTCGTCGCGTACGCGCACGTGAACAATCCGCAAAACGTCTCGGAAGTGCTGGCGTACGCGCTCTCGATGCTGCTGATCTTCCTGGTGATCGTCGTACTGTACACGTTCTTGCCGAATCGCCGGGTGCGCTGGTATTTCGGCATACCGGGAGCGACGTTCGCGGCGCTCATGTGGCCGGCGGCGCAATACGCGTTCGCGTTTTATACCGTGCACGTTGATTTCACGCATATCTACGGCGCGCTTTCGGCGCCCCTCGTGCTCCTTTTGTGGTTCTATCTGCTCGGCGCGATCTTTTTCTTCGGCGCCGAGCTGAGCGCGGCTTGGGCGCACGACAAGGGAACCGAGACGGTCGCGCCCTTGGTCGATCCGGTTCGGCCCGGCAAACATGACATCATCGAAGCGGAATGCGAGGGCGCGTTGTGACCGGTGAGGAAACGATTAGAGTGAGAAAGGCTTTCGTGCGTCGGGTTTTCGCGGTCTTTTTACTTGGCCTGAGCTTTACGCTCGTCGGCGCAGCGAGCCCGCCCGTCCCGAAAGCAACGCCGACACCACTGCCCACTGCCGCGCCCACCCTTGCGCCGAAATTGCCTTTGGTGGTCGTCTATCCGTTCGACTTCAGCAGCGACCTGCGCTCCGACACCGGCTTGAGAGCCGCCCAGCTGTACGTGACCGAAATGAATGCGGCCGGCGGCGTCGATGCGCTGCAAGCGCCGGCCACGATCAAGCGGTCNNCGCCGGCCACGATCAAGCGCGCGAATTATTTGGATTATGCCAAATCGTTGAGCGCTTCATACTACGTATCCGGCTATATGACTCCGCTCGGCGGAGGTGTTTCACTCGTCGAACAAGTTGTGGATACGGCCACCGGGACGATTATCTTGGGCGCCACCGCGCAGATTGCGTCGTTTGAAGACGCCGCCTCGCAAGCCGTAAGCATTCGCGACGGCATCGTCGGGCGCGAGCAAAGCAAAGCGCAAGCTTTCGATCAGAGCTCCGCGCAAACCACGCCGGCGCCGCTTCCCAGCAACCAGGCAAATATCAGCGGAGGCATCGCGGGCTTGTTCAAACGCCGGCCTCACGCGACGCCCGAGCCCCACGTCGCGGCGGTGGTCAAGCCCTCCAAAGGTATCTTCGTCGTCCGCGTGACGGGCAGCGCAAACGCCGCACAACTCAATGCCGCAACCGGCGCGCTGTACTCGGCGCTCAATCAGCGTTACGTCGCGCACAATAGTAACGCCGGCGGCGATGTTTCTAAAATAGCTAACACCATCTGCGGCGCCGATCGAAACAATACCGTTGGTACGGGCGTGCTTTCCGCAAACTCCGTACGCCGGGGTCTCTTCAGCCGCACGCGATACACGTTCGTCTTCGACGTATACACGTGTTTTGGAGCGAAGCTCGCCGAGATGCCGGGCGACGGCGATTCGATACCCGCTGCGGTTAACGCAGCGGTGACCGCTTACGCGGCCGGCCATCCGCAAAACGGCTAACTAGTCTTCGAGCAGCCCTTCGGGCAGGTCGACATCGATGCGCTTGTTCGCAATGTCGACCGATTTGACGAACGGCTCTATCAGCGGAACCAGTTTGCCGCCTACCACGAGCATGTCGGATGCCGGATAATGCTCGATACGTTCGACCGTTCCCAGCACGCCGCTTGCATCGTGCAGCGCACAGCCCGTCAAATCGGAATCTAGAAATTCGTTGGCCGCGAGCTCGATCCGATCCCGGGGTGCGTACAGCGTCGCGCCCGCGAGTTCTTCGGCTTCTTGCGGGGACGCAATCTGGGCGAAACGCACGAGCAGCCGTCCTTTGTGTTCGCGAACGCCTTCGAGCGAAACGGAACGTGTGGTGCCGTCCAGGAGCGTCGCCCGCAGCGTTTCTCCGGCTGAAAAAAGCATGCGACCCGCGCGTGTCGGGTCGCATTTCAGTTCGCCACGGATACCGAACAAGCCGGCGACGCGCCCTACCGGGAGCTCGTCACTCGGTTGCGGCTTGCCCGTCTCCGCCTTCTTTGCTTTCATCATCGTCGGGCGTATCGTCATAATATTCGTCCGCGTCAAAAATCTCAACGGAAATGCGGCCTTCCGCAGTTGCCCGCACGATCGTACGCAGCGCATGTGCCACGCGGCCGCCGCGGCCGATCACCTTGCCGATATCTTCCGGATCGACGGCGAGTTCAATCAGCGCCTGCTCGCCATTCTCGGGCGGATAGCTTTCAATCGTAACCTCGCCGGGTTTCGCAACCAATTTCTTGGCCAAGAACTCCAGCAATTCACCGGCGCGCTTCTGTGAAGCGGCGGGATCGTCGGGAGCGCGTCGCTGCATCGGCGGACGGCGGTGCGGCGGCTTGGACCCGCCCATCGGTGGACGCCGGCGTGGGGGACCTTCGTCTTCGGGTTCGACGTCGTCGATTATCGTTTCGTTGGCTGCGATGCGGCGCGCACCCAATGTGGAACGGCGTTCGCTTTCTTCTTCTTTTTCGCCGAATAGGCCGAACTCGTCATCAAATGCGCTCATTTGCTATCGATGATGCCCTTTTCTCTGAAAAGTCTGCGCACCGTGTCCGAAGGTTGCGCGCCCTTGGCGAGCCATGCTTTGGCTTTTTCTTCGTTGACGACGATCGTGCGCGGATCCGTCCGCGGATTATAGTGGCCGAGAATTTCTATGAAGCGGCCATCGCGCGGCGCGCGTTGATCCGCTACAACGAAGCGGTACGTCGGTTGTTTCTTGGCGCCCATGCGGCGCAGTCGTATTTTTACCATCGGTTATTTGAACATTCCCATCGGAAGACGAGCTGCACCTTTTCGGCCCAAGCCCATGTGTTTCATCATTTTGCGCGACTCTTCGAAGCGCTTGACCAGCCGGTTGACGTCGGCAACCTGCGTGCCGCTGCCCGCGGCGATACGTTTGCGGCGCGAACCATTGAGCACCGCCGGGTCCCGCCGTTCGCGTGAAGTCATCGAGCAGATTATTGCTTCGATTTTCTTCAGGTCGCGTTCGGGGATTTCGAAGTCTTTCGGCAGTGCCCGCGACAGCCCCGGAATCATCTTGAGAATCTCGCCCATCGACCCCATCCGGCGAATTTGCCGCATTTGGTCTAGAAAATCATCGAGGGTAAACTGCTGCTTGAGGAACTTCTGCTCGATCGCCTTGGCTTGTTCTTCGCTATAAACGCTCTGCGTCCGCTCGATGAGCGTGAGCACGTCTCCCATGCCGAGGATCCGCGACGCCAAGCGATCCGGGTGAAACGGTTCTAGCGCCGACAATTTTTCGCCGACGCCGGCAAACTTTATCGGGGCTCCGGTAACGCTATAGATCGAAAGGGCAGCGCCGCCGCGGGCGTCGCCATCGAGTTTGGTCAGGATCACGCCCGTGATGTGCAGCCGGTCGTGAAATCCTTTGGCAACGTTGGTGGCTTCCTGGCCCGTCATCGCATCGGCAACCAGCAATATTTCTGTCGGCTTGACAGCGTCTTTGATGCGCGTCAACTCGTCCATCAGATTTTCGTCGATCTGTAGGCGTCCCGCGGTGTCGAGGATCACCGTTGACAATCCGAGCCGGCGCGCTTCAGCCACGCCGTCGCGCGCGATGCCGACCGGATCCGACGCGCCCTTTTCGTATACCGGCATGTCGATCTGCTTGCCGATCGTTTGCAGCTGGTCGATCGCGGCCGGGCGGTAAACATCCGCCGCAACCAGCAGCGAGCGGCGGCCCTGTTCTTTCAAGCGCAGCGCGAGTTTGCCGGCTTGCGTCGTTTTTCCGGAGCCCTGCAGTCCAACCAGCATGATGACCGACGGCGGCGTATCGGAAAAATGCAAACGCGCTTCCGGTGAATCCGCCGGCGGCCCGAGCAATTCGATCAGCTCGGCGTGTACGATCTTCACGATCGTTTGCGCCGGTGAAAGCGACGACAGCACATCGGCGCCGACGGCTTTCTCTTTGACGCGATTGACGAATGCTTTGGCGGCGGCCAGCGAAACGTCGGCCTCAAGCAAAGCGATGCGCACTTCGCGCATCACTTCGGTTACGTCGCCTTCGCTGAGCCGGCCTCGGCCGCTCAGCCGGGAAAAGATCGCGCCTAAGCGATCGGAGAGCGTTTCAAACAACGGTCACTCTTTGGTGCTGGTTTCCTCGATGCGCTTGACCGCGTCGCCGACGGTTTTTATTTTTTCGGCTTCTTCGTCGGGGATGTCGATGTTGAACTCCGTTTCGAAGGCCATCACCAATTCAACTTGATCGAGTGAGTCTGCACCCAGGTCATCGGTTATCGAAGCTTCGGGCGTTACTTCCGATTCGTCGACGCCGAGCTGTTCGACGATGATCTTCTTGACTTTATCGAACGTGGACATACGTCTCCTACATTACAACTCCGCCGTCGACCACGAGCGTCTGGCCCGTTACGTAGGCGGCGGCATCCGAGCAAAGAAAGCGCACTACTCCGCTGACATCTTCCGGTTGTCCGGCGCGCCCGAGCGCCGTTTGTCTGAGCAAATACTCCCTGGCGGCGTCCGGCATTTTTTCGGTCATTGCTGTTTCTACCAAGCCGGGCGCGACGGCGTTGACTCTTACGTTCCTCGAACCCAATTCCTTTGCTAGGGACTTTGTGAGACCGAGGAGGCCGGCCTTGGAGGCCGCGTACGCAGCCTGGCCCGCATTACCCATCATTCCCACGATGCTCGACATGAGGACGATCGAGCCTCCCCGCTGCTTCATCATCGGCTTCGCCACCGCCGTACAGAGATAAAACGCCGATTTCAGGTTCACCGAAAGCATCTTGTCGAGCGACTCCGGCTTGAGGCGCACGATCAATCCGTCGTGCGATTGACCTGCATTCGCAATGGCAAAATCGAGGCGGCCAAAAGTTGCCAGCGTCTGCGCGACCCAGGATTCCACCGTCTTCGAATCCGCCGCGTCGCCCGTAACGATCAAACATTTGGCGCCGGCGTGCGTTTCGCGGCACGCCGCGGCCGTCGCATCGAGCGCCGCGCGATCTCTGCCCGCGAGCATCACGGCGGCGCCGTTACGACCGAGATCGACCGCAATTGCGCGGCCGATACCTCGGCTTGCTCCGGTGATGATGGCAACTTTGCCGTCGAACATCATGCGCGCACGCGCATCTTTTCTTGCAGTTTTTCGACGCCTGCAAAATCGGTCACGTTCAACACCTCCGGCGCGTTCGGCAGCCGTTTCATCAATGGGCCTAACACAGGTGTAGCGCCGAACTCGACGACGAGATCGAGATCGTACGTGAGGAGTTTTTCTGCCGTCTCGTGCCAGCGCACTTCTTCGGTTATCGAACGTATCAGGTTTCTCCGGATCGCTTGGACGTCGCGGTACGGCTGCGCATCCACGTTCGACACGACATCAAATCCCGGCATCTCGAAATGCGCTCTCTCAACGGCGGGCGCAAAAAGTTCGACTGCGGGCTCCATCAGCCGGCTGTGCCACGCGCCAGAAACGTTGAGCGGAACGACTCGTTTTGCGCCGCGGTCCACCATGGCATTTGCCGCCGCCTGAACCGCCGCGCGATCGCCGCTGATGACGATCTGTGATGGCGAGTTGAGATTTGCCAGCTGCACGCGCCCGCCGGTTTCGGTTTGTTCGCGCGAAACGGCCTCGCGGATCTGCGCGACGTCTAGTCCCAAAACAGCAGTCATTCCACCCGGCGCCAGCTCGGCGGCATATTGCATCGCTTTGCCGCGTGCGTCCACTATTTTCAAGGCGTCTTCAAACGTCAGCGAGCCGGCGATGGTCAAACTGCAGAACTCTCCGAAAGAGTGCCCGGCGCTCGCAACGGGCGTCAGCGCTTCGCCGCCGGCATAATAGAGAGCCAAATTCGTCACGAAAATTGCCGGCTGGCTGTACTGCGTCTCGCGGAGCCGCAGCTCCGGGCCGCGCGTCTGCAACGCGAGCAGATCGTAACCGAGCGTGGCGTGCGCGCGCTCGAAAAGCTCGCGCGCGGATTCCGATTTCTCTGCAACGTCGCCTCCCATGCCGACGACTTGCGAGCCCTGGCCCGGAAAAATGGCCGCGATTCTCATGCCCACTTCCACGTAACGGCGCCCCACGAGAGGCCCCCGCCGAAGCCGACGAACACGATGATATCTCCGGCCTTGATTTTGCCCGCAGCGAGAGCTTCGGAAAGCGCGATCGGAATCGAGGCGGACGACGTATTGCCGTACTCTGCGATATTTACGATAACTCGCTCTTCGGGCATCTCTAAATACTTTGCAGCCGCGTCGATGATGCGTTTATTCGCCTGGTGCGGAATCAACCAGTTCACGTCGCTGTTTTGCAGGTTTGCTTTGCGCAAGGCGATACCGGTCGACTCGATCATTTTCGTCACCGCGAACTTGAAAATCTCGCGCCCTTCCATGCGCAGATATTGTTCGCCCGCTTCCAAAGACTCCGCTGTGAACGGCCGGCGCGAACCGCCGCCCAGCAGACAAAGCGTTTCCGGCCGCCTCCCGTCGGCGCCCAGTTCGCTTGAAAGAAACGAATTCTCAACCGCAGCCTCCAAAACGACAGCGCCGGCACCGTCGCCAAAAAGAATGGCCGTGCTGCGATCGCTGCGATCCACGATCTTGCTCAGCGTCTCAGCTCCGATCAGCATGACGCGCGAATAGACCCCGGCGCGAATCAAGCTTGAAGCAAGCGTCAATCCGTAAATAAAGCCGCTGCAAGCGATTTCCATATCGAACGCGGGTTTGCCGATCGCCCCCAAATGCGCGGCCACGATGCACGCAGTCGCCGGAAACTTATAGTCGGGCGTCGACGTGGCGACGATATAACAATCGATATCGGATGGGGCGATCTTTCCGTTGCGCAAAGCGTCGCGCGCGGCGGCTATACAGAGATCGCTGGTGGCTTCGTTTTCCGCCGCGATGTGCCGGCGTTTCATGCCCGTGCGTGTGGTGATCCACTCGTCGGACGTGTCCAGCGTTTTCTCGAGGTCTTCGTTCGTCAGAATGGTCGCGGGCGCGTAGTGCCCCACCGCGCTGATTTTGACGCCGTTCAATGCTTAGCGCCTAGCCACGTTTTTGGCCGGCGCGATCATCCTTTATCTCGATGACCTGGCGGCCGGCGTACGTGCCGCATTGTTCGCAGAGGAAATGCGGGCGCTTGGCCGCGTGACACTGCGGGCACTCTTCGG
>PLLF01000095.1 GCA_003140855.1 Vulcanimicrobiota bacterium | reverse complement strand
CGCTCGGCCAGCGCTTCGCGCTGAGCGCTATCCACCGTATCCGACCCCAACTTGCACGTTGCGAAAACGTGCGGGTGAAGCGCACTGCGCGGTGCGACCGGTCTGCATCGGCTCGCCCTTGCCGCAGTTGGGCGTGCCCCACGCGACCCATGAATTCTTGTCCGCGATTGCGTCGCACGAATTCCAGAATTGCGGGGTCATGCCGGCGTAGGTCGGATTCTTTAGCAATTTTCCGCGTTTGCCGTTCTTGATCTCCCACGCGATCTCGCAGCCGAACTGAAAGTTGAGGCGGTGGTCATCGATCGACCACGAGCGATTGCTTTCCATGTAGATGCCGTCTTTGACGCCGTCGAATAAACCTTCGAAGGGGACGTTCCCAGGAAGCAAATTCAGATTGCACATCCGGATCATCGGAACGAACTCCCAACTCTGCGCGCGCACGCAGGCGTTGCTTTCACGGCCGATGGCCCGCGCGGTGTCGTTGCTCATCTCGTACCCGACCAACAGTCCATCGCGAATGATGTCGGAGAGCGTGCTTTTCGTCCCCTCGTCGTCGTAACCGACGGTAGCCATGCCCTGCGGCAGCGTGTTGTCGATGCAGATCGTGACGATGTCCGAACCATAACGCAGCTTTCCTAACTGCGCGATTTCGAGAAAACTAACGCCGGAGAAATTGGCTTCCCAACCCATAACCCGATCGAGCTCGGCCGGATGGCCGCACGACTCGTGGATTTGCAGCGAAACTTGCGAGCCGCCCAAAATAATGTCGCGCGTGCCGCTCGGGCATTGCTCGGCGGTCAGCAGCGATTGCGCTTCCTCGCCGATACGCTGTGCGTTTTGCAAGAGCCGGGCTTCTTCGATGATTTCCCAGCCGCCGGATTTATAGAGGCCGATGTCGCCGGGGAACGTGCGCGTTTGCACCTCGCCTTCGCCGACGGCAAGGGCTTCGAGACCGCTGCCGGTTTGCCGGATCGATTGTTCTATGCGCGATCCCAGCGTGCTGTAAAATGTCTTATCCGTTCGCCACAGATCGATCCACGCGCGGCCTACGCTGATCTTCGGTGAAACGTGGAGCGCCTTTTCGGCATCGAGCAAGAGCGCGACCCGCTCGCCCAGCGGAACTTCGACCGGGTCGCGAACGATCGGCGTTGCGAACGAGTCGACGTACGCGTGCGGCGGCGCGGCGCCGAAAGGATGACGCGCGATTGCCGCGCCCGCTCTGGCAATTTCGACGGCGCGCGCCGCCGTGCGATCGATCCCGGCCGGAGTCAAATCCGAGGCGGCCGCAAACCCCCAGGCGCCTCTCGCCAGCGCTCGCATTCCGTAACCGCGGCTCGTCGCATCGGAGAGCGTTGCTACGACGCCGTTGCGGGTTTCGATGCGTTCGGATCGGACGACCTCGAAGCGTACGTCGGCGTACTCGGCGCCCCGCTTGGCCGCGGTATCGAGCGCACGCGCGGCCAGATCGTCAAAACTCATGCGTTCGCGCTATTTGGGAGCGTTGTCGGAGCCGCCTGCAAGTATCACTTGCACGTTGCGAAGACCGGCCGAGCCTGCGGTTGTGACGGGATTTTCCGGACCGACACGGTTGACGACGTAGAGCGCCTTGAGTGTGAGAGGTTGCGGCAGCTCGGGTGGAAAGCGGAATTCGATCTTGCGCCAGCCGAGCCAATCGACGTGCGCGATCGTGTACATGAAACGCTCGTTGATGGAATTGTTGACCGCGATGCGGAGCGGCTCGCCGTTCCCGTCGCCGTAAACGTCTGCGGTGATGCCGAGCGCGCGCTGCGGCAGCACGATCGATGCGTTGGCATAAGCGGCGCGTTCGCTACCGGTAAAATCGTACCGCAGCGTGAGGCAGTCTTTGCACGCTGTATCGCGCTCGAGCTGACCGGGTCCGCCGCGCGGGGCGGTTGCGAAGACGGCCGCGTCCGCAAACGGCACGCTTTCAGTGTGTTCGCCGACGACGATCGCTTGCGTCGCTACGTAGGTTCCAAGCCGCAGGCTGATCGTCGCATTCGTCTTGGATGCGCGGAAGTTGCCAGCGGAATCGATCGTTCCGTTTTCTGCGCGCCAATCCAACGATGCCGGCAGAGCGATCGGATAGCCGTCGCGGTCGTAGGCGCGAACCAACAGCTGCACGCCTCCGCCGGCCGGCACGACCGGATCGCGTGGTAAGATCTGCGTTCGCGCGATGTCGGCCGTTACCGAGATCGGTACGTCCAAACGCAGCGTGCCGTGGCGTATTTGCAAGACTCCGGAGCCGGCGCGCGCGCCGGCTTTGAATTCGCCGGCATTGAACGAACCGAGGCTTGACGGCCGAACGGCCGCGCGCGTGGCGATTGCATCCGATGCAGGATGGTCGCCGCGATCCACCGTTGCGAAGCGAACTGCTGCGCGCGCGTTGGGAAATGCGCGCACCGCTTGCGGCCATGCGACGATACGCGCAGGCGGCCCGGACGGCGCATCGCTATAGACGAACAAGCCATCGGCAACGCGCCTTTCCATACCGTCCGACGGAGAATTCCGGACCGTGGCCGTTGTGTCTCCGGGCATACGCGCAACGATCGTCGCGCTGCCGCCGCCGTCGAATTGCATGCCGGTGTTCGCGCCGAACGCGATCATCAACGCCGCCAGTTGCGGCTGCAGCACGCCGATGGAAAGCGCCGGCTGCCGTCCGTCAATTTCGAAAACCAAGAGCCGCCCGTCGTTCGTGGCGGCGACTCCCGACGCCGGCATGTGGGTTGCGAATTCTCCGGTCGAAGGCCCATCCGGATCGGCGTACCAGCGTCCGTTTTGCACCAGCAGCGGTCCGCCGCCGATCGCGGCTTGAAGATCGGTCAGCGCGGCGGCGCTGGTTGATGTCACGGCAATCGCATCGCCGGTGTTTGGCAAGGCAAACGTTCCATACGCGATCGGACCGATCGCCAAATAGTAGCCCGGTGGCTGCGTCAACGAATTATCCGCGATACCTGTGATACGATACGTTGCAAACGGCGGCGTCCCGTTGGTGGGCTCGAGTTGCAGCTCGGTTACGTTCGGCGCGGCGCGCAGCGCGCCGAAGTCCGGCGTCATCAGCACGACGCGGCCGCCCGGCGGCCAATCATTGACCGTTCGCACCGGTATCGTAACGGCGCCGATCTGCGCGCTAACCGCAATCGAAAACTCGGCGAAACGTGCGACCTTGTTACGATCGATCGCGATCGCCCAGCGCTGCATCGGCATGCGTTCCAGCCGTCCGTTCTGGACGAGAATATTCAACGGCTGATTGGTTTGGTTGATATCGAAATAGTCGCCGTTGATGCCGGCGACGGCGCCGCTGCGGCCCGCCATCGATGAGACCGGCTCGCCTTGCGAAACGAGCCGGTCTTGTGCGAGCATCGCACCGACGCGCACCGTAGGCTCACTCAAATCGATTGCCAGCACGCGCACCGAAAGCGGACCATCGGCGGTCAGCATCTCGTAGTCGCCGTAAGCGACGCCGGGAGCCACTTCGGTCAATGTTGCGGCGTCGGTGAGAATGTGCGGAAAAGGAGCCGCAGGATGCGGCGATGCCGGCAAGAGCGCCGCGAGCGCGATAGCTGCGATCAACGCCACACGGCTACGCTCAGCGGGTAACCGCCGGTTGGAAACGGCGCTCCGCGGACGCGTTTTAGCGTCGCGAGCGAAAACACGTCGACGCGATCCTCGCGCGCGCACGGAACGTACAAACGATCGCCCGCGACGCGCGGCCGCCAGGGCGTCGAGCACGTCGCGAGCGGTGCATGCGCTTCGCGCAGCGTGTTCGAATGCAGCACATACACGATATCAGAAGCTTCGTCGGTAACGAATACGCGCCGAAACCGCTCGTCGAAAGCGACGCCCAGCGGAAACCGCAGTTTCGAGCTGTGGGCGACGATCCGGGGCGCGGTTGCGTCCAAACCGATCGCGGCGACATACCCGCCGCGCGGGCTCATCGACGGACTCACGTTGGAGACGACGAAAAGCCGGCGCTCCGGTTCGTCCAGTGCGATCCCAAACGGCCGTTCCACCGCCGGGATTTTCGCAAGAACGCGCATCGCCTGCGTATCGACTACGGCGATCGTGTTGTCGTTGACATTGCCGACGTACGCGATGTGCGTGGCGGAGCTCAAGGCGATGCCTTCGGCAGTTAGCCCGGTCGGCACGTGAGTTATGGCGCCGTCCGGCGCGACGCGCGTTAACGCGCCTTGCCCTTGGAAATCACGATCGGTGACAAAGATGTTGCCGGCGGAATCCGCGGCAATTTCGTTCCCCTCCGGGACACCCGGTATTTGACGAATGTTCCAAGGCGAGCGGCCGATGCGCGTCAGCAGGTTGCCGTCCGTGTCGGCGGTTGCCAACGAACCGTCGGGCAGAAACGCAACGTCGCCGGGAGGGCCGTCGATCGCAACGCTTCCGAGCGGCGCAAACGTCCGCTCGTCGTGTAACGCGATTCCGCCCCGGTATGTCGCGACCGCAATAATGTGTGCCGCCTGCGACGGCGGCGGCACCGTTCGAATCGCCGCATACGCGACGGCCGCGCTCGAGGCGCCGACGATCGTCGTCCACGTCGGCCGGTCGACGGACGGCGCGATAAACGTATCGCGATCGATTCTGCCCGGACCCAAGATTGATAGGGTGTAAGGCCCGCTGACCCCGTCGGCGGAGATCCGAATGCGGCTGCCCGAGAAATACGAACCCGCCGAAACCTCCAATCTAAACGAACCGGAAGGCAAAGGCCGGTTTTGCGGCACCGTTCCGAGCAGCAAAACGAGAGAAAGCGCGCTAGCGCGCGTGAGCATGTGCGCGTTCGAGTCCTTGGAGTACGTCGGTTCCCGGCGCAACCAGCGTCTGACGCGTTCGAGCCGGATCGAACGTGAAGCTTGCGATTCTGTAATCTTCATACGTTCCGCAGATGATCGCGCCGTCGGGATCGACGGCATACGCGCGCTTGGATTTCGTATCGAGAACGATGAGGTACATGCGCAGCTCCACCGCCCGCGCGCGCGCAAACGGAACCTGCCAGCCGTCATCGCCTTGCGTCAGCCAAATGGCGAGATCGAAACCCGCAAGACGGTAGGCTGCGACGCCGCCCGGATCTCCAACGACGTCATCAGAAACGCAAACGGCCTGCGGCAGAGTGGAAGTTGCCGTTTCGGGCGAGATCAGCACGCCGGCTTCCAGAATCGCCAAGAGTTCTTTTGTGTTCGCCGGGTTTTGGTCGGCGGTTATGGCGATGCGCACGGAACTATTATTTTGGTTCGGGACTCGCGGCGGCGACAAGGCGCCCGCGCGCAACGGTTTGCGCTCGCCGAGTTCGATGGCGGCCGTGAGGATTTCGGGCGCCGTTTCGGATGCGATGGCGGCGACGGTGCCATCCGACCCCACGATCTGACTCTTGCCGCAATAGGCTACGCACTGGAGCTCTACGCCGCATTTGTTGGCGGCGACGAACGGGACGCCGTTCTCTCGCGCGCGCACGCGGGCCAGCAAGTCGGCTTGGATGTTCTCCAAATTGGCGGGATCGCGGCCGCTGGTGACCCACGCGGTTGGCATGACCAAGATCTCGGCCCCCTGATCGACCAGCGTCCGCGCGATCGTCGGTATGCGGCCGTCGGCGCAGATCAAGACGCCCAGGCTTCCCAGCGACGTTTGCACCGGCTGTAGCTGCTCCGCGCCGGAGAACCACTGGCGGTCGAAGTGCCACAAGAAGTGCTTGTCGGCGCTTCCTGCGATTTTTCCGCCGGCATCAAAGACGATCGCGCTGTTGTACACGCGGCCACCCTGCGTGCGGGCAGCTCCCACAACCAGCACGACCTGAAGATCGCGGGCGATGGTCTCGCACGCCGCGAGGGCTTCGGCAATTTCCGACCCGTCGAATTTTTCGGGACCGAGCACGTATGCCGGCAGCGTCCCTTCGGGCAGGACGATCAGTTGCGCGCCGCCCTTCGCGGCAGCGGCGATCTGCCGCGCAATGCCTGGCCACGCGCGCTTCAGCGAAGCGCGGTCATGAGCTAAGAGTTGGATCGCGGCGGTCTGGATTCGGCGGCGGTTCATTCGTGCAGCAGGTGTGTTAGCAGCCGTGGCAGCCCTTCCTGTTCGCTTGGGGAGCGACATAAGCGACTAACGGGCCGCAGAAACGCGGCCGAAGTATTTTTGAGGGAGAGAAAAGGAGCGGCGCTTTGCGCTTACATCGCTTTCTCGTTGTCTTTACAGTACTACCGGTGTTGACTTTTGCCGCGCCGCAGCCGGCCTTTTCGGCGACCCACGTTGCGTCCATACTATTTGCGTCGCGAGTTGCACCGGCGGACGAATATTTCGGCCGTTTGAAGATGAGCATACTCGGCATTCGCAACCAGCTGCGCGACCTCGACCAGCGCCTGACGTACTCGCCCGATCGCGGCGCCGACGTTCTCGGCACCGCCCTTTTTGTTGAAAACGCGATCCGCGATTGGGAATCCAAATACCCGGCCGACCCGTGGCTGGCCCGCAGCGTTTACCAACTCGCGCATCTGTACGCGCGCATTCATACGGCCGACGGGCAC
>PLLF01000083.1:49409-50406 GCA_003140855.1 Vulcanimicrobiota bacterium | reverse complement strand
AATCTCCGTGGCTGCCTGAGCCCGCAGTTCGTCGTAAATCGCGTACTCCGCGGGCGTGGGCGCCTGATACGCTAGGTCGAGCGAGTTCATGAGAAACGCTAAATGGTCGCGCATCTTGCTTTCGTGCAGCAAGTCGCCTTCACTTGAGTGCACGTTAAGTTGCACCAAGTCCGCGAGCGCCGCGTCGACCTTCGCGCGCTTGTCGGCGGGCAAACTCAAGCGCGCGGCCTGCNNCAGCGTTCACCGCCCGATTCAACGCATCGAGCGTACCGCGAATCCGCATCGAAAGCGCTAACCGCGCCGCGAGTTCGCCCGCTGCCGGATGCAACCGCGGATCGAGCGCAACGTGAAACGCCTGCTGTAACTTCTTCCCGCCGTAGCTCAAAACGACGGAATACTTGCCCGGCACGATCGTCGGCCCGTCCACCGTATCGCCGAAATCATCGGTGCCGAACGCATGCACGCCATGTGCCTCGGTTGCGGGTGCGTAGCGCATGTCCCACTGGAAGAGGTTCATCCCCGTACCGACGCCCGTAAGATCGTGCAGATCGTGCGCCATGATCTGCGTTTGATCCATCGTGGAAAGCTGCTGCTCGGAAGGCTTTTTCTCTTTTTTGTTGCGCAGATGCAAATCGAAACTACGCACCGTGCGGCCGTTCGCGTCCAAAAACGCAAGCGTCAGCGGCGTTTTGCCCGTATAGTCCGCCGGCACGTTGAAAAAGACCGATGTGCCGTACGTCGGATTCTGTCCCGTGCCCGCCCTGGCAAACCCGGAGCCGTACGCAAATGAAAGCCACGCGGTTTCCGGCGCGAAGAGCAGCGGTGCGCCGCTCGTGCCGCTGGCCAGTTGCTCGAGCACGGTGAGGTTATCCAATATCCAAATCGCGCGGCCGTGCGTCGCGACCGCCACGTCGCCTTGCCGCGGGTCGATCGCGATGTCGCGCACCTGCACGTAGGGCAGATTGAGCGTCAGCGGCTGCCATTTGCCGCCGCCGTC
>PLLF01000083.1:0-49373 GCA_003140855.1 Vulcanimicrobiota bacterium | reverse complement strand
GCACCACGAAAACGTATTGATCGTCGGGCACTCCGGCGCTCATCGCGCTCCAGTGCGCGCCGTAATCGACCGTCTTATAAATGTAGGGATGGAAATCGTCCCACTGATAGCGCGACGCCGATAAATACGCGGTCCCCGCCGCCACATGCGACGGTTCGATCGTGCTGATCTGCGCCCACTGTGGCAACTCCGGCGGCGTCACGAGTTTCCAGTGCGCGCCGTAATCGGTCGTCACGTGCACCAAGCCGTCGGCCGAACCAGCCCACATCACGTCGGCCGTCAGCGGTGAAACGGCCAGCGCCGAAATATCCGGAAATGTTTCGACGCCGGTTTGATCGAGATCGATCGGCCCGCCGCTGGGCCCTTGCGTGTTCGGATCGTTGCGAGTGAGATCCGGACTCATCTGCTGCCAGTGCCACCCATAATCGTCGCTCTTGAAAACCACATTGCCGCCCACGAGCAGCTCGTGCGGTTTCGACGGCGAGAAAAAAATCGGATGCGTCCAGCCGAAACGGTATTTACTCTCCGCAGACGATACGCCCGACATATACTTGGGCCACGGGCTCACGTTCTTCTGTTCACCCGTCACCATGTCGAGACGCGCCATCGAGCTTTGATAGCCGCTGCCAAAGGTCACGTTCGGATTCCCCGGCTCGGGCGCAACCCACGTGCTCTCGCCCAGCGCCACGCTGTGCCAGGCGCCGATCCCAAGACCTTCACTCGATGCGCTCGGACCTTCGAAGGCGCCCTCGTCTTGCGCGGCGCCGTAAACGTGGAACGGAAACTGCTTATCGAGCGCGATCTTGTAGTACTGTCCGGTGGGCTGATTCTGTTTCGCGCTCCACGTCTTGCCGCCGTCGACCGACACCATCGCGCCGCCGTCGTCGCCCTCGAGCAAAATCTTCGGATCGCGCGGGTTGATCCAAATGATGTGATGATCGCCCGGCCGCGTAATCGCCTTCCACGTCTTGCCGCTGTCCGTAGTTTTGAAAACGCCGTCCACCTGCGGCGCATACGCTACCTTCGCATTGGTCGGGTCGGCGTAGATAGCCATGTAATAGAAGGCGCGCTGGCGCAACTTCATTTCGCCGTTCACACGCTTCCACGTTGCGCCGCCGTCATTGGAATGAAACACGCCGCCGGACTGAGCTTGCACGATCGCATAGACACTGCGTGAGTCGCTCGCCGAAACGCTCACACCGATCTTACCGAGCAAACCTTGCGCGAATCCGGGACTGCTCGAAATTTTACTCCAATGCGCGCCCGCGTCGCTCGTTTTGTAGAGCCCGCTGCCCGGACCGCCGCTGGTGAAATTCCAGGGCCGGCGCTGCGCTTGCCACATCGCGGCGTAGAGCACGTTCGGATTGCGCGCGTCCATCACCACGTCTACCGAACCCGTATTGTCGTCGACGTAGAGCACTTTGCTCCACGTCTTTCCGCCGTCGGTGGTTTTAAAGACGCCGCGCTCAGGATTGGGTGCGAACACATGTCCGAGCGAACTCGCGTACACGACGTTGGAATCGCGCGGATCGATCGCGAGCGCCGTGGTCGTGTGCGTGTCGCGCAGACCCGCATAGTGCCAGGTCTTGCCGACATCGGTCGTCTTGTAGATCCCGTCGCCGGTTGCGAAATCGCCGCGCGGGTCCGACTCGCCGGTTCCCGCATAGATGATCTTAGGATTCGAGGGCGCAACCGCGAGCGCGCCGATGCTGTATGCATTCATCCCGAATCCTGTCTTGCCGTCGGTGATGTTCTCCCAAGTCTGTCCGTAGTTGCTGCTGCGCCACACGCCGCCTTCCACACCGCCCATATAGAACAAACTCTGATCGCTCGGCACGCCGGCGATTGCCACCACGCGGCCGCCGATAAACGGCCCGATACTACGCCACTGCAACTTGCTCATGAGCTTTTGCACGCCGCTCGCGGCTGGCGCGTCGATCGCCGGCGTAGGTGCGGCGTGTGTCGGTGTGCCCGCCGCGTGCGCTGCCAGGGGTGAAACGAAAAGCGGGAAGAGGAAAATGGCGGTGAGGGCGACTGCGATAAGGCGCTTCATGCCGCGTGTTTTACCTAAGTTGTCATGGTGAGCCTGTCGGGATATCATCCTGAGCGTAGCGTTTCGCCTTAGCAAAACGCGCGGGCGCCATTAAGCGCCCCAGTCGAAGGACGGCCGAGCGTAGTAATCTCATCCTGAGCATTGTCAAAGGGCGAGGCCCGCGTGGCTGCCACTAGTGGCTAGATTGCCGGCCAAATAAGAAACACGACGCCAATCGATGCGATCACGAGGCCGCTCAGCACTTCGCCGTATTGCTCGACCGGCCCGAGATTCACACGCGAAAGTCCCTCACGTCCGAGCAACACGAGCGCAACGTACGTAACGATCGTCGAGAGCGCGAACACGAGCGCCATGACCGCCAGTTGCCGCACGCCATATTTCGAAGCCGCAAAAAACGCGGGGATGCCTTCAATCATCGGTGACGATCCGAGAATCAGCATGAGCGCCATCCGCGACGACCGTGGCGCATGCTCGTGCTCGTGATCGCTAAAATCGTCCTCGTGATGCGCGTGCAGATGGCTGTGCACGATCCCATCGGCGTGACGATGCTCGTGAAGGTGACGGTGGTGCGCGTGGCCGTGTCCTGCCTCACGGCGAAGATCACGCAGCGCGAAAAACGCAATCCACACGCCAAAAAGTATGAGCGCACCGCTCGAGACATACCCGACCGTCGCGCCCAAGCGCTGCGCGGCCAGTATTCCGACAAACCACACAACCAGCGCCAGCGCCAGCGTCGATAGCGTGTGTCCGAGCCCCGCGCCCGCAGCAATTCGCGCCGTTTGCGCCCGTCCCCAACCCTGCTGACGCGCTAGCAACGCAATCGGCGCCCAGTGATCCGGCACCAGCGTATGCAAGAATCCCACCGCCGCCACGGCGAGGATTAATAGCATCGGCGCGTTCATCCCGCTACCTTCGAGCTCACCCGCCCTACCGCATGGCGCGATCGATCATCGGATATGCCGCAGCGGCCATGACAGCGTAGCCTTCATCGTTCGGATGGATTCCATCCCGGCTCAGTAGCTGCACGCGGTGGCGCGCGTCAAGTCGCGAAACGGTCCAGAGGTCTACCACCCACGCGCCGTATTTGTCGGCGGCGCGGGCGATTGCGTTGCTATCGAAGGCTGCGAGCGTTGAAATAATCGGTTTTACCGGCGGCATGATGATTCGGCTCAACCCGACGTCGGGTAAGTTCGTGACGACCAGCGCAGCGCGCGGCGCCCGTTGCCGGATTCCGCTGAGTAAAGCATCGTAGTCAGCCCCAAAGCGGCTCGGCGCAACATACTGTTGCACATCGTTCGCGCCGGCGATCACCACCACCAAAGCGCAATCCGCATTTTTTAGGCGGGGCAGCTCCTGTTGTGCAATGCGGCGCGTGTTCGCACCCGGAATACCCAAGTTAACAAGCGTGCTGCCCTGACGCCGCGCCGCGACGTACCGCGACAGCCGCATTGCAAAATTCTTAGAAGCAACGCTCGCGCCGTACCCGGCGGCGAGACTGTCTCCGATAATCGTTACATGCACCGGTTGGCGCACGCAACTCGCGGGCAGAGCGCGGCCGTGCTGCACCGTGAGCCAGCTCGGCTCGGGCGAACATGAAACGCACGCTAACAGCGCTGCGAGCACAACCGCAACGCTAATTATGCGGTTACTTGACAAACCTACACGGCGTAGGTTATTTTTAAAGAGGTGCCGGGTGTAGAAAGCGAGGGATTCCGAATCGTTATTAACACGCGCGACGAGCGGGGCCACAAGCCTCATGTTCACGTTATTAAGGATGCCCAAAAATGCAAGATCCTCCTGGACGAATCGCTGCTCCCTTACGACATCCTCATGAAAAAACGCGACGTTCGGCGAGCACGCGAGCTCGTGGGCGAACATTTCGGCGAACTTGTGGAGTTATGGGAGAAATATAATGCCTAAGGTGCCCAGGCGCATCCGCGTGCCCCCGCTGACCGAAGCAATCTACGCGCGAGGAGTCAAGGCTCAAAAGAACGGGCCCTTCGACGTTATCCGGGCGCGCTACGACAGGGTCCGGGACACACTCGACCTGACTCTGCGCAACGGCATCGCTGTCAGCTTTCCGCGAAAACAAATTCGTGAGATCGCGCGCGCCAAGCCGGCCAATCTCACGAATATAGAAATCCAGCCTGGTGGGGACGGCATTACCGTCCGGCGGCTTAACGTGGACATTTACGTTCCCGGCCTTCTTGCTGAAGAGTTGGGTTCGATTTTCGCAAAGGCGCTTGGACGTAAAACCCGAGGGAAAACCAGTCGAAAAAAAGCTGCTGCTTCTCGCCTTAACGGTCGTAAGGGCGGCCGCCCAAAAAAATCGCGCGAAGCGGCATAACGGCGCTCGCTCTGCTCATTTTCCGAGCTCGCGCAGTACTGTGCGCCGCCGCTTCATAACACCCTTGGCGATCTGCATTTGGTCCAGTTCGATTTCAACGTATACGCGCTCCAGAACCAGTGCGTCATCAGGAGGGACTACGGCGTACGAGCGGGAGACCGTCATGCGATGCCCTTCGCCATGCATCGCGGCCGTCTTTGCCATCCTATAAGATGCATCGTGCCCCCGCGGGCCTAAAGAGAGACGGCCATGCTCATACTCGGGATCGAGACATCGTGCGACGACACCTCGGCCGCAGTGGTCGAGAATGGAGCGCGCGTGCGCTCGAGCGTGGCCACCAATCAAGACGCGTTCCACGCGAAATACGGCGGAATCGTCCCGGAGATCGCAAGCCGCCAGCACGTCGCGTTACTCTCTGCGGCGATCGAGGACGCAGCCGCACGCGCAGACATCCCGCTCGACGCGATCGACGGCATCGCCGTCACGCGCGGCCCCGGACTTATCGGTAGCCTCGTTGTCGGCGTCGCATCGGCGAAAGCGCTGGCCTTCGCGCTGAACAAACCGCTCTACGGAATAAACCACCTGCACGGCCACATCTTCGCCACGTTTCTCGACCGCGACGCCGACGTACCGCGCTATCCATTCCTCACGCTCCTCGTTTCGGGCGGCCATTCGCAGCTGGTCGAAGTTGAAAGCGCGACCGAGATGCGTGTCATCGGCCGCACCACCGACGATGCCGCCGGCGAAGCCTTCGACAAAACCGCCCGCTTGTTGGGTCTTCCGTTCCCCGGCGGCCCCGAGATCGACAAGCTCGCGCGCGAAGGCAACCCGCAAGCCATAAAGTTTCCACGTCACCGCGCGGAGCCGAGTTCACTCGACATGAGTTTCTCTGGAATAAAAACATCGGCACGGTATTTTTTGGAATCGGATGAAGGCCGTAATGCAAACAAGACCGATGTCGCCGCCTCGTTTCAAGCCGCGATCGTCGACGTGCTCATGCAGCGCACGGCCGCCGCATTTGAACGAAGGCCTTACACGAGCGTCGTGCTGTCCGGCGGAGTCGCAGCGAACAGCGCACTGCAACAAGCGCTACGCGATTGGGGAAAACGAATGAACGTACCCGTGTTTATTCCGCCGCCGAAATATTGCACCGATAATGCTGCGATGATCGCCGCAGCGGCCGCGCATCAGGGCGAATTGGTTCGCGTCGACCCGCTCTCGCTCAGCGCCGATCCGAACCTACCGTTTGAGTTGGCCCGCGCGGTGTCGCCGTGAGCCTCTCTAAAGGATGGCCCGCTACCGCGGGCCTCCGCTTAAAGTGATGACGGGGAGTAACATGTGTTATCCTGAGCGTAGCGCTTCGCCTTTAGCGAAGCGCGAAGTCGAAGGGCGCCTGAGCTTGTCGAAGGCCGCGGCAATGGCGTGCGCCATGATCGCCCTCACAGCTTGCGGCGGATATAACTTCGGAACGTTACTCTCACCGATCCAATGCCTCTACAACGGCCAATCGCAGGCTCATCTATCCCATCCCGGGCGCGACCAACGTCCCCGACGCTCCCGGGCAGATCGTGTTTGCGGTAAGCCGGCTATTTCCGAGCACGTTTCAAGTGCTCGTGCATAACGACCCCAATCCGAACACCGCAACGGCCGGCACAAGCGGCTTCTTCCAACAAATCAATCAAACACAAGTGCCGCAGCCCTCGGCGACGCCTTCGATATCGAACCCACTCTATGAAAGCGCCGCAGTGAACGCCTCATTCCCGCACGCTACATACTACGTTTTCCTCAATGACACGCTCGGCGGATGCACGCCGACCTCTGCCGGATCGTTCACAACACAATGAGCTCATGTCATGGTGAGCCTGTCGAACCACGCCTGAGTACCGCGCCGAAGGCGCGCTTGTCGAAGGCCGCAATAACCGCGCTTCTCCTCCTAACCGCATGCTCGCAAAGCGGCCGACCCCGTAACACGCCACAAGCGTCGACGCTCGTGATCGCGCAGCAACGCGAACCGATGTCGCTCAACCCTTCCCTCGAGAACGGACAATCGCAGACGCAATGGGGCGAGCTGCTCTTCTCGTTCCTCGTGAAGTACGGCGACCGCGGCGAGCTCGTGCCCGATGTCGCGACAGTGGTTCCGACGATCGCAAACGGCGGAATCAGCGCCGACGGCCGCACCGTCACGTACCATCTGCGAAAAAACGTGCGCTTCGCCGACGGGGTACCACTGACCGCAAGCGACTGCGTCTGGTCGATCAACGCGATCAACAATCCGGCGAACAACGTGCAGTCGCGCTACGGCTACGACCGCATCGCCTCGGCGCAGGCGCCCAACGCTACGACCCTCGTTCTACATTTAAAGGAGCCGTTCTCGCCGCTGCTCACGTTGGTAATGGCGCCGCAAGGCTTTCCGATTTTGCCGAAACACTTGCTCGCCCAATATCCCGACTTCAACCGCATCGAGTTCAACAGCAAGCCAATAGGCTCGGGACCGTACGTCGTCGACCAGTGGCTGCACGGCGACCGCGTCGAGATGCACGCCAATCCCTACTACTTCCGCGGTAAACCGCACATCGAGCATCTGGTCGTGCGTTTCGTCCCCGACGCGCAAACTGGCTTCAATCTCTTGCAGACGCACGAAGTGCAAGGTTATTTCAACGCGCAAGATTACGCGCAGTATCCACTGCTCGTACGTTTGCCCGATTACCGCGTGCTGAGCACGCCCGTCAGCGCGGTCGGCGCGATTATTTTCAACACTCGCTCACCACAAACAAGCGATCCGCGTGTACGCCACGCGCTGGCCGAAACGATCGACATTCGCAGCCTCGTTTCGAAAGCTACCCGCGGCGCCCTCAATAGCAACAACGCCGGCCGCGGCCTCTTCATTTGGTCCTACGACAAAAAGGCGTATCCGGATATTCCATACGATCCGGCCCATGCGCGCAAACTCTTGGATGCCGCCGGCTGGCGCATCGGCGCAAACGGCGCGCGCGCGAAAAATGGAACCCCGTTGGATCTGCTGATGGTCATCCAAGCCGCAACTCCGGGCGACGCGATCATCGGCAACTCCGTCACACAGTACGAACGAGCCGTGGGGGCGCGAGTTACACTCAAGCAGTTCAATGTGACGCAATTCGTCGCGCCGGTAAGCGCGGACGGCCCGGTCTACGGCGGCAAGTTCAACCTCGCGCTCTATCCGTTCGTGAACGGCGACGACCCCGACACCACCGACCAATTCGCGTGCGCCAACGTTCCCCCGCACGGCTACAACAAGTCACGCATCTGCGATCGGCGCATCGACGCGCTGCTGGCCGCCGGCCGCAGTACCTTCGATCTCGCCAAGCGCAAGGCGATCTACGCGCAGTTGCAGCGCTTGCTATACCAGGAGCTGCCGATTATTCTCATCTACCAGCGCCGCGAAATCGATGCGTTCACATCGCGCTTGCACGGCGAATCGGGTTCGAGCGACAGCGTATTTTGGAACGTCGCAAGCTGGCGCCTCACCCCTTAAGGGCGTCGCAGGTAATTGTGTCATGGTGAGCTTGTCGAACCACGGCCGAGCGTAGTAATGTCATCCTGAGCTTGTCGAAGGGCGAGGCCCGCATGACATTCCGCTTTTTCTCACTCACATTCGTCATCAGCTGGGCGCTCTTCGTCGCGGCCGCGACGCTCCCAAGCGCCGGCAATTTCGCATTCCTCCTCGCAATCTTCACGCCGGCGCTCGTCGCGATTTGGCTCACGGGGACCGCCGGCGGAACCGCAGGCTTGCAAGCACTGTTCGCGCGCATATTCGAATGGCGCGTCGGCGTGCAGTGGTACATCTTCGCTGTCGGTTATATGGCGGCAATCCGCCTCGCCGCGGCGCTCGTGCATCGCGTCGCCACGGGCGCATGGCCGCAATTCGGCCATGAATCGCTGTATTTTCTCGCGGCGACGATCGTTCTCTCGATGCCGGTGCAAGCCGGGGCGAAGAAATCGGCTGGCGCGGGTACGCACTTCCTCGATTAGGTGCGCGGTTTGGATACGGCGCGGGCAGCGTAATCCTCGGCGCGCTCTGGGCGCTGTGGCACTTCCCGGTCTTCTTCATGCTGCCGGGCAACGGCAACTACGGCCAATCGTTTCCACTCTTCCTAGTGGGAACGACCGCGCTCTCGGTTGCGATGGCCTGGCTGTACATCCACACAAAAGGAAGCGTGCTGCTGGCAATGCTGATGCATTCCGCCCCGTCAATCAAACGCACGATATCGTGCAATCGGGCTTCGCTACGATCGGCCCATTTTCGCTCAACACCACGCTGATCGCGTGGCTTACTCTTCTGTTCCTATGGATTGGCGCGGCGTACTTCCTGATTCGCATGCGCACGGTGAGCATGTTGCGGCAAAGCACTGAAACGTCAGTGTGATACATTTGTCATCCTGAGCAGTCCCTCGCTCATCGAGCGAGGGCGTCGTCGAAGGACGGCCGAGCTTAGTCGAGGCCCGCTTTATGGAAACACACCTAAGTCACGAACGTGTTGGGCAGCTTCGCGGAACGCCGTCATCGCAAGACGCATCGGGCGCGGACCGAAGCTGATGCGCTTCACGCCGAGATCCGCCATGCGTGCAATCAGCGGCGCATCCGGCAACGCGAGCATATTTAGCGGCGCTGGAATGGCTTTTACGAGTCGCGCAATCATGTCTTCATCCGTCGGTCCCAGCACATAAATGCAATCTGCCCCCGCGTCGAGATAGATCTTCGCGCGGCGTACGCTATCACGGAACTTCTCTTCTTCCGGTAATTCCGTTCGGAAAAACACGTCGGTGCGAGCGTTTATGACGAGCGGTATGCCGAGCTGGGCGCCGATCTCACGGATCGCGCTAATTCGACTCGCTTGCAACTCCGCGTCATATAAGGCTGACATGTCCTTGTGCGCGGAATCCTCAAAGTTCAATCCAACGGCGCCAGCTTCGATCGCGCCGCGCGCCGTAGCGATCGCATCCTCGACCGTCGGACCATAGCCCGCCTCGAGATCCGCGGTAAGCGGAATATCGACCGCATTCGCAACGCGCTTCACAACCGCAAGCATTTCGTCGCGGCTGATCTCTTCGTTGTCCTCAAATCCCAACGACGCGGAAATGGCAGCGCTTGCAGTGGCCGCCGCCGGAAAGCCGAGTTCTTCCACAATCTTCGCACCCGCGACATCCCACACGTTCACAAGCACCAGCGGTTCCTCACCGTGGTGCAGCGATCGCAGAAGCTGGGCTTTCTCCGCCTGGCTCATGCTCCTAAGCTACCATAACCCTTGGCATTCGCCTTTCTCGTCGTGATGGTGCATGTTGGGGCGTTTCGATGGTGTCGACAGCGTGTCTGACCAACACTGCTGCTACGGGTTCGATCCCCGTACGCTCCAACCCATCCCCTTGAGGATGGGCCGCGTGGTGTGGTAGAGTTGGGACAGTTGGTCAGACACGCCACACCATCAACAAGAGCGCTCCCGCGAGCGCCCTTGTTTTATTTTGCGCCGACCGGGATTGTCAATGATTGGGCCGCCGAGCGAAGCGCGCTCATCCCGACCGACAGTTGCTCTTCGGTAACAATCAGCGGCGGAGCGAACCGTAGCGTATTGTTGCCGGCCTTATTGAACAGCACGCGCGAACTCTCGCGGGCAAACGTAACGAGCGTCGCGGCGTCGTGCGGCTCTTTCACCGGTAGGCCCGCGAGCAACCCCAGGCCGCGCGGTTCGCCGAAAACGTCCGCGAATTCATCGGCGATCGCTCGCAGCTCACGGAACAGCACGGCCGACATCTCGCCCACGTGCTGCTCTAATTTTATCTCATCCCGAATGCGAAGATGCGCGAGCCCAGCAGCACACGGAACCGGCGACCCACCGAACGTCGTGCCATGATCGCCAGGCTGAAGTCCGACGGCGACTCGTTCCGTCAGCAGCATCGCGCCGATCGGTAACCCGTTCGCGAGAGCTTTGGCGATCGTAACCACGTCGGGCCGAACGTCGAAATGCTGGAACGCAAAAAGTTGGCCGATGCGTCCCATCCCGCATTGGATTTCATCGAAGATCAGCAGCGCGCCGTGCTGCGTACACAGCTCGTGCGCCGCTTTTAAAAACTCAGTCTTTGCCGGAATAACGCCACTTTCGCCTTGCACGGGTTCGACGATGAACGCGGCAACCGAATCATCGATTGCCGATTTCAACGCCTCCACATCGTTAAAGGGTGTGTACCGGAAGCCGGCCGGCAGCGGATCGAACCCCTCTTGGTATTTCTCGTTAGCAGTCGCAGCGAGCGCGCCCAGCGTGCGGCCATGAAAGCTTCCGGTGCACGAAAGAATCGTGCGCCGTTTTTTCTCGCCGTTGCGGTAGGCAAACTTGCGCGCGAGCTTGATGGCGGCTTCGTTGGCTTCAGCACCGGAGTTGCAGAAAAACACGCGGTCGAATCCGGAGCGGCGCGCGAGTTCGTTGGCAAGCGAGCGCGCGGGCTCGTGGCCAAAGAGATTGCTCGATTGCACGAGCGTTCGCGCCTGTTGCGCGATCGCGTCAGCGATTCCCGGATGCGCGTGCCCGAGCGCGCAAACCGCGATCCCACCGATCATGTCGAGATAACGCGTCCCGCCTTCATCGAATAGATAACAACCCTCGCCGCGGACGATCGTAATCGGCGCACTGCGGTAGTTCTGCAACAGATGGTTAGTTTGTGTCACGTACGATAATTCGCATTTATGCGAACATAGTCACGCGAAAGATCGCAACCCCAGCCGGTGGCACTCGCGTGGCCGATGCCAAGATCGAGCCGTACGTTGACTTTCGTGTGCTCGAGTTCACGGTGCGCTTCGGCTTCCGAAAGCACCTCGACGGCGCCGACATCAACCCACAAAAGATCGTTTACATAGAGCGACCACTTCTCCGGATCCATTCCGGCACGCGATGCGCCGGCCGCAGAAACAATGCGCCCCCAATTCGGATCCTCGCCAAAAAAGGCGGTCTTCACCAGATTGCTGTTGATGACTGCACGCGCAATGGTACGCGCCTGTTCTTCATTCGAGGCGCTGCTGACGTGAACCGAAAGCGTTTTGGTCGCGCCCTCACCGTCGGCGACCATCGCTTGCGCCAGCTCGTCGCACACCTTGCGCAAAGCGGCGGCGAAATGTGCGGGCGCCTTGCCGTCCGATGCCGGCGCAAATGCGTATACTGCGTCGTTCGTCGACATGTCACCGTCAACGGAAATCATATTGAAGCTCGCATCGACGCACGGTCCGAGGTGGCGTTGCAGTTCCTCCTGTGACATGGGGGCGTCGGTCGCGATGAAGGCGAGCATCGTCGCCATGCTGGGGGAGATCATGCCCGAGCCTTTGGCGATGCCGCCGACCACATAGCGTTTGTCGCCGTCGTAGAACGCGTAGGCGGAAAGCTTCGGCACGCGGTCGGTCGTCATGATCGCTTCCGCCGCATCGTATGCCGCTTCGCCGCCGGCTTCCAGGTCCTCGGCCGCGCGCTCCAGCGATTTCGAAATGCGATCGATCGGTAACGGCACGCCGATCACGCCGGTCGAAGAAACGACGACGCTCTGTTTGGGAATGCCGAGCAGCGCGGCAGCTTGGCGCGCTGTCGCGCGAGCGTCGCGCTCACCTTTCGATGCCGTGCACGCGTTTGCGCATCCGGAGTTGCACACGAGCGCGCGCATCTGCGAACCATGAGTCTTGAGTGAATCGCGTGTCATCAAGAGTGGCGCGGCTTTGATTTCGTTCGTGGTTATGACGGAAGCGCAAGCCTGCGGTGCATCAAAAGCGATCAGCGCCAGATCGCGCTTGCGTTTCTTGATGCCGGCGTGCACGCCCGCAAGACGAACACCCGGCACGTTACCCAACCCACCGCGCAATGCGACGAGCCTGGGAAGAATCAACTCATCGATAACGTCAGGTTTCATTACTAGTTGTCATCCCTGTATTAGGTGTCATCTCTGTCTGTCGTGGCGATTTAGGTGTCATGGTGAGCCTGTCGAACCACCGGCGAGCGCAGTCGAGCCGCGCGGAGCTAAACCCGTTTCGTCAGGAAATCCTAGCATGAGGTTCATGTTCATCACGGCTTGCGCGGCGGCCCCTTTGCCCAAATTGTCGATCGCGCAGATCGAGCGCACGACGTTCCCATGAACCGAAACCGCAATCTCCGCGTCGTTCGTAAACGCAACCGCAGCAACGCTCGGCGAAACACCGTCGTCGAGCACCCGGACGAACGGATTGCCCGCATAAAACTTTGCGAATGCCGCGCGCACTGCTTGCGGATCCGGCGCCGAGCTCATCACGCAATACGCATCGGCTAGCATCCCACGCGCCAGCGGCACCACGTGTGGCGTGAAAACCAGCGGCGCATCGATGCCCGCTGCGCGCAGCTCTTGCTCGATCTCCGCCTCGTGCCGATGCCCGTTAAGCCCATATGCACGAATGTCGTTCGCAACCTCGGCGTAGAGCGCGTGCACCGACGGCTTGCGCCCCGCGCCGGTAATGCCGCTCTTGGCATCGACGATGATCTGCACGATGCCAAACGCACTGAGAGGCAACACCGCAAGCAACGTCGCCATCGGATAACATCCCGGATTCGCGATAAACCGCGAGCCGGCAATCTGCGCCTTGTAACGCTCCGGCAATCCATAGACCGCAACCGTTGGCGAGAGACGAAAATCCTCGGAAAGATCGATCACCCGCGCGCCGACCGCGAGTAACTTCGGCGCAACTTCTTTTGCGGCGCCATGTGCGCCACCCAGTATCACAACGTCGTCCGGTTCGATCGCCTCCAAAATCGCGCCGGGCGAATCGAAGTTGCGCTCGAGTTTGCGCAAACGCGGAAAATGCAAGCCTACAGGTTGGCCCGCTAAACTCGCACTCTCGATAGCACCGAGCTCCACCAACGGATGCCCCATTAGTAGCGCAATCGCTTCCGACGCGCCGTACCCCGATGCGCCCCATACATGCACGCGCGTCACGACGCGGCCTCGATCTCACGCCGCAGCGTTCCAAGCGCCCGTTCCACTTCATCGGGATGCGTCGACCCAAATGTTTTCTTAGCGAGCACCGACGCCTTAGCGTCGAGCGGTGCATCCAAGCCGGAAAGGCTCGCTTCTTCCGCGACGCGCTGCAAATCGGTCGCATCCAGCGCCCGGCCTTCTTCCTCTGCGCGCATCACCGCCGCGCCCACCGTTGCGTGCGCGTCGCGTGCGGCCACGCCGTTGGCGATCAGCGCATCGGCAACGTCGGTCGCCACGGTGAAATTCGCATCGGCCAGCGCGTTCATACGCGCGCGATCGAAGGTGATGTGCGAAAGCGCGCGCTCGAATGCATCGAGCGCCGCCAAACCGCGCTCCACGATTCCGATGATGATGGATTTAGTAACCTGCAAGTCACGGTGATACGAAAAGCCGATTGCGGCAATCGATCCAACCGCGCCTGCGTAGCGGCCGGAAAGATCGGCGGCGGTCGCGCGCACGAGTTCGAACGGATCGGGATTGCGTTTTTGCGGCATCAGGCTCGAGCCGGTCGAGGCTTCGTCACCCAAACGCGCGTACCCAAAAGCCGGCGCGCACCAGACGATCAGTTCCTCGCTCATGCGCGACGCATTTGCCGAGGCGCGCACGAACGCATGCGCCACATCGAGCGCCCCGTCGCGATTGCCGATCGCGTCGAGTGCATTACGCGTCGGTTGCCGGAAGCCGAGCGCCGCGCAGGCGACTTTGCGATCCAGCGGCAGCGTCGAGCCGGCGAGCGCACCCGACCCGAGCGGACAGAATTCTTTTGCCTTCGATGCCGCTTCTGCAAAGCGGTGCATGTCGCGAGCGAACGCTTCGGCAACCGCACCCAGATAAAAAGCCAACAGCACCGGCTGCGCCGGCTGCCAATGCGTCGTTCCGGCCAGCAGCGTCCCTTCTTTGCGTTCAGCCTCGGCGTAGTGCAGCAACCGATCGATGATGCGCGCCGCAACCGCCTTGCCTTTCTCCGCGCGGTCGGCAGCATACAGCAACAACGTCGTAGCGACTTGGTCATTCCGGCTGCGCCCCGCGTGCAGATAAGCGCCCGCGGGCGTGAGTTCGCGAACGCGCGCGTCGATGGCCCCGTGAATATCTTCCGCGCCGCAATTGCGCGCAAAGGCCGCAAACTCGCCGCTTTCAATTTCGGAGGCGATGTGATCGAGCGCGGCGATAAGCTCGTCGGCTTGGTTCTGCGCGATAATCTTTCCGCCGCGCAGCGCAAGCACGTGCGCGCGCGAACACCGTACGTCGAAAGCCGCGAGCGCCAAGTCTTCTTCCAGCGAGGATCCGAAAGCGATCAGCGCCGGATCGGGTGCAGATTGAAAGCGGCCTCCCCACTGGAGGTTCAGGTCGTCACTTCCTGTCGGAGGTGCGAAGCACCGGAGTCCTGAGCCTTGTCGAAGGGTGGCGGCGCGGTAACGCGCGCCACCAGCTCCGTGGGCAGCCCGTGCAATTTTATGAAGCCTTCGGCCGCGTCGTGATCGAACGCGTCGCCTTTTCCGTAGGTTGCGAGCGCTTCGGAATAGAGCCCGAACGGCGATTGCGTGCCGGTAACGGTCGCGACGCCTTGGTTCAGGCTCAGCCGCACTTTGCCGATCATGCGATCGGCGAGCGATGCATTAAATGCGTCGAGGGCGCCGCGCAGCGGCGACATCCACAGCCCGTCATAAATCAGCTCGCTATACCGTTGATCGCAGAGCGCTTTAAAGCGCAACTCATCGCGAGTCAGCACCAGACGTTCGAGCGCTTTGTGCGCCGCGATCAATACCGTCGAAGCCGGGCACTCGTAAACTTCGCGTGACTTCATTCCGATCACGCGATCTTCCACAAGATCGATGCGCCCGATCCCGTGTTTTCCGGCCAGCACATTTAATTGCGCGACCATTTCCCAGCCGTCGAGCCGATTCCACTGCGGAACGCCGTGCTCGAATTCAATAACCACTTCATCCGGTTGCGCCGGACGCGCCGCGGGCGGCGCCGTCCACGCATACGCATCCTCGGGCGGCGCGTTCCAGGGATCTTCCAGCACGCCGGCCTCGATCGAGCGTCCCCACAAGTTGGCATCGATCGAGTATGGCTTGTCTTGCGTATGCGCGATCGGTACGCCGTGTTCTTTCGCAAACGCGATCGCATCCGGACGCGAGAGCGGCTGCTCGCGCAGCGGCGCGCGACAGACCAGCTGCGGATCGAGTGCGCGAACGCCCAACTCGATCCGCACCTGATCGTTGCCCTTACCCGTGCACCCGTGTGCAACGACAGTGGCACCCTTGGCATGCGCCGTTTCAACTAGAAGATGAGCGATCAACGGCCGCGAAAGCGCGGCCGAAAGTGGATACACGCCTTCATATAATGCGTTTGCGTGTAAAGCTTTTTGCGCGAAATCGTCGATGAAGCGAGCCTTCGCGTCGACCAGCACCGCGTCGCGCGCGCCCAAAGCAAGCGCCTTGGCTTTTACCGCATGCAATGCGGCAGCGGCGCCGCCGCCGGCAATCGCGTCGCTTTCACCCAGGTCGGCGGTCAGTGCGATAACGTCGTAGCCGTCGAGCAAAAAACGTTTGAGCAATACCGACGTGTCCAGGCCGCCCGAGTACGCAAGCACTATCGGCTTGTCGTTCACGTTGACTCCTGCAGATCGACGAAGCGCTGCACGATGATCGGCGTCTCCTTCGGATCGCGCACGATCACCATGATCGTATCGTCGCCGGCGATCGAACCGATGATCTCCGGCCACTGGGCCTCGTCGATCGCGGTGGCAACCAGCATCGCGCTGCCCGGAGGCGTGCGCAGCACGATCAGATTTACGCTGCTCGCGATATTCGTGACGAGTTCGGTCACCGCGCGATGCAAGCGGCTCGCAAACGAGAGCTGCGGGCTGGGCAACACATATTTAAACTGATGGCTATTGCCATTGCCGTTCTTAATCGGCACTTTGGCAAGGCCAAGATCTTTTATGTCGCGCGAGATGGTCGCTTGCGTCGTTTCATACCCCTGCGAATCGAGCATCTCCGCCAGTTCTTCTTGCGAATGAATTGGCCGCGTCGCAACCAGGGTGAGAATGGCTCGCTGTCTACGTTCTTTCACACCGGAAACCCCTTTAGCGTCGTCATCAGCGCAACCAGCAAAGCTTTTTGTGCATGCATGCGGTTTTCGGCTTGGTCGAACACCACGCTGCGCGGCCCGTCGATCACACCGGCGGTAACCTCTTCACCACGATGCGCCGGCAGGCAGTGCATGAACACCGCATGCCCTGCCGCATGCGCGAACAACTCTTCCGTCACTCGAAACGGCGAAAGCACGGCCCGATTGCGCTCGGTGGCGGCTTCTTCACCCATCGACGTCCATACGTCGGTGTAAACTACATCCGCACCGCGCACGGCCCGCACATCGCTGGAAAACGCGCGCGCATCACCGCCGTTGGCTTTGCCCATGCTCTTGAGTTGCGTTAAGAAATGTTCCGACGGCCGGTGCGAAGGCGGCGAACCAAAATGGATCGTGGCGCCTGCAAGCACGGCGGCTTGCGCGAGCGAAGCGGCGACGTTATTTTTCGCATCGCCCAGAAATGCGATCGTCAAGCCTTGCAGTGAGCCGAAACGTTCCTGTATCGTGAGCAGATCGGCCAACGCCTGGCACGGATGCGCGGCTGCCGACAAACCGTTGATCACCGGCACCGTCGCCGCGTCGGCAAAGCGCTGCAGCGGTTCGTGCGCGTGCGTACGGATCACAATCGCATCGGCGTAACGCGAGAGCGCGCGCGCCGCGTCTTCGGGCGACTCACGCGTGCCGATCAAGAACTCTTGCCCGTCGGCAAAAATGACGGACCCGCCAAGCTGCGTCATCGCCACTTCAAAGGAGACGCGCGTGCGCAGGCTCGGCTTTTCGAACAGCATCGCGAGCGTCTTGCCGGGCAGCACCGAGGACTGCTCGGCGGTCCGGCGCCCCTTCAGATAGGCGGCCAGCCGGAGCAGCGCGCTCAGTTCCTCGGCCGAGAAGTCATCGATCGTGAGGAAATGGCGGCCGTAGAGGCTGGGGGCTGGCGCGAGGACGTACATATGTTGTATATTTATGCATATAGTGCATAGAATTGCAAGCTCGCGGTGACCATCCTCATAAAATATGGCGGAAACGCCATGGGCGCGGGCGGGGATGAAGCTCTCCTCGCCGAGCTCGCCGAACTCCGAGCCGCCGGGCACGCCGTCATCCTCGTGCACGGCGGTGGGCCGGAGATAGATGTAGCGCTGACGCGGCGGGGGGTAACGTCCCGCCGTGTCGACGGCCTGCGAATTACCGAAGCCGAGTCGCTCGAAATTGTGGAAGCCGTTCTGTGCGGGACCGCTAACAAACGGCTTGTGCGCGCTTGTCTGCAGCGTGGCATCCCTGCGGTCGGCATCAGCGGTGAAGATGGCGGCCTAATCCGGGCGCGCCGCGCAACCTCCCCGTCGGGCGAAGATCTCGGTTTCGTCGGTGAAATCACGGCGATCGATCCAACGCCGCTGCAAGCGTTGCTCGACGCGGGCTTCCTCCCGATCGTCGCGCCGGTTGCGATCGCCGAAGATTCCGCGCACGCCTACAACGTGAACGCAGATACGGCGGCCGGCGCGATCGCCGGCGCGCTGCACGCCGATGCGTACATCACTCTTACGAACGTCGAACGCGTCCTGCGCGATCCCGCCGATCCCACTTCTGCAATTCAAAAGCTAAGCATCGCGGAGGCCGGAGTCTTCGCCCGTTCGGACGGCTGCGCGTCGGGCATGAAACCCAAGATCCTAGCAGCAATTGAAGCGGTGAGCGCCGGCGTTACGCGCGCATATATCTGCTCTGCCAAGCCCGGCGCGCTCGCTGGCGCACTCGCCGGCCACGCCACGGTGATTAGCTAGCGAGGGTAATAAGCACCTACCGCAAGAAGGGCTGACCATGAAACAGGC
Organism: Vulcanimicrobiota bacterium; assembly: GCA_003140855.1. Classification (GTDB taxonomy): domain Bacteria; phylum Vulcanimicrobiota; class Vulcanimicrobiia; order Vulcanimicrobiales; family Vulcanimicrobiaceae; genus Rubrimentiphilum. The sequence continues at coordinate 31,043 of PLLF01000083.1, read as the reverse complement.
TGTTGTGGCTGTAACCCTCGCGCTACTACTTCTCCCGATAACAGCGTCCGCAAAACAAACGCTCGGCGTGTCGCATCATGGCGCTGACGTCATCGTGTTTATTTTGTCTGGTTCGACGGTCATCGTCTCGCAACAGGAAGCAAATGGTACGCGCGACGACATCCAAGTGGCGATCCGCGACATCGGCTGCTCCGGCGTCGGCACGGATCACACGCTGACTATGCGTGCGCGCGGATTGAAGATGCGCCGCGATCAAGTTTCGAAAGGCGACGTAGTCCTCGTCAACTTTCAGAAAAGCGGCAGCCGCACATGGGTCTTCGATCGGACCGAAGACGGCGCCGCATTCGCACTCGCCGCCAAGCTCAATCGCTTAGCGCACTGCAAATAAACGAGAGTAGAGATACGAAGCAACGCACGCTGGGGCGCAACGGCCCGCAAGTCTCGGCACTCGGCTTGGGATGCATGGGCATGTCCGATTTTTACTATGGACGCGACGATAACGAGTCGATCGCGACAATTCACCGCGCGCTCGATTTGGGCGTGAATTTTCTCGACACCGCCGACGTTTACGGCCAAGGCGAGAACGAGGAACTAGTAGGCCGCGCGATTCGCGACCGGCGCGACAAAGTGTTTCTCGCGACCAAATTCGGAAACGTGCGCGGCCCCGACGGCAGCTGGCGCGGCGTTAACGGCAAGCCCGACTATGTGAAAGCGGCGTGCGATGCTTCGCTGAAGCGCCTGGGGATCGAAACGATCGATCTGTACTACCAGCACCGCGTCGACACCGATACGCCGATCGAAGAGACAGTCGGCGCGATGGCCGAGCTGATCGCTGCCGGCAAGATTCGCTGCATCGGGCTTTCCGAAGCTGCCGCGCCGACGATTCGCCGCGCGCATGCGGCGCATCCGATAACCGCAGTGCAAACGGAATATTCACTCTGGACGCGCGACCCGGAAGCCGCAGTTCTGCCGGCGTGCCGCGAGCTTGGCATAGGGTTCGTTCCGTACAGTCCGCTCGGGCGTGGATTCTTGAGCGGGCGCTTTCAAAAGCCCGAGGATCTGCCCGAGGACGACACCCGCCGCAACCATCCGCGCTTCCAGGGCGAAAACTTCGCGCGCAATCTCGAACTCGTGAACGAAGTTAAGGTGATCGCAGAAAAGAAAGGCGCCACTCCCGCGCAGATCGCGCTCGCGTGGCTGCTCGCACGGGGCGACGACATCGTGCCGATCCCGGGAACGAAGAAACGGCGCTACCTGGAAGAAAACATTAAGGCGGTCGACCTAACGTTATCGGCCGAGGACTTCCGGCGCATCGATCAGGCATTTCCGCACGGCGCTGCCGCCGGCAACCGGTATCCCGACGCCGCGATGGCGACCGTCAACCGTTAAATCGCAACGAGCGGGAAATATCCGGGCAACAAGCGTATGGCAGTCTGGTCGCTATGAGCCGTAGATACACTACGAAAGACTTAATGGCTGCGATCGTCGAGTTGGGCGAAGCAACGGCTCACGGTTTCGCGTCATTGCGCAGTGAAATGTCCGGCCGATTCGGTGAAGTCGAAGGCCGCTTCGAAAAAATCGATCGCCGATTCGAAGCGGTGGATCGCCGATTCGATTCGCTGGAGTACCGCATGAACAAACGCTTTGATTCCGTCGACTTACGCTTCGACGCATTCGAACGCCGCCTGCATATTTTGGAGCAGGCCAGAACTTAGCGCTCGTATACCCAGCGCATGATCGCGCCGGCCATTACCTGATGTTCCAAAGGATGAAGGCGCTGCAGAATGCCTTCCTCGCCTTCGCCCGCATTTAGCGCGAGGGGTTTGCGCACGAGAACCGGCCCGCGATCGGTATGCAGCGTGATGCGGTGCGCGGTCGCGCCGCTCCAACGGCTGCCCCACGCGAGCGCATCACGAACCGCGTGCCCGCCGCGAAACGCCGGCGTCGAGCTTCCGTCGGGAAAAACCACTTCATCTTTGCCTTCGGCCAGCGGAAGAAACGCCGGATGAATGTTGATCGTCTCCGGGAACTCTGCGATGAAGCGATCGTCGAGCAAATGCATCCAGCCCAACAACAACACAAGGTCCTGTTCAGCGCGCCGCACGGCCTCTGAAAGCTGCGCATCGTAGTCGGGGCGCAACTTCGTCTTGCGATCCCACGGTAAGCAAACAGCCGGAATGTTCGCAGCCCGCGCTCGCTCGAGCGCAAACGCGCGTGGATTATTGGTCACCAGCGCCGCAATTTCGAGCGGAAGCGCTCCCGCAGCCACGCCGTCGATAACCGATTGAAAGTTCGTCCCTTGGCCCGACGCCAGCACGACCGTGCGATAGCGTTTGTCCCGCCATTGCGATCGATCGAAGCGCTCGGCAACGCGGGCGCCGGCGTGCTTCTCGTAGTATGCGATCAGCTTGTCGCTGCCGACGGCAGGGATCAACGCCTGCGCGTACCCCGCTTCGCGCAGCGAACCGAGCGCTGCGACCAAGAGCAGCGGCCCCAAGTTCGAACCGCGAAACTCCGCGCCCACTCCGAAGGGTCCGAAAATGCCGACGCCTTCTTGCGATCCCAAACCGCGCAGCCACGAAAATTTCAAACCGTGCGAGTCGAAGGTAGCAAAACCGGCGAAGCGGTCGCCCGATTTCGCCACAATGCTCCGGCCCGCGAACGCTTCGGAACTCCACGTCCCGCCGAACTCGTAGTCGATCCACGAAAAGAAACGCTGTTCGCCGGGCGCGACGCGTTCGATTTCGAAACCGGCAGCCGCTATTGCGCGCATCGTTTTCGCAAGTGCCTTCGCGCCGAATTTTTCGCCGCGCAAGTCGGCGACGAGGTTGACGAGCTCGCGTACTGGCATGCTATGCCCGCGAAGGATGTACGACGGCGCGCGGTTCGTCGCCGCTGCGCGCTTCGATCCAGCCGATCACTTTCGCACCGGGCACTGCCGCCACGGCTTTGGCCGCATCCGCCAGCGGCACGACCAGCGTATAGCCGATGCCCATGTTGAACGTGCGGTAGCGCTCCTCGTGATCCAAATTCCCGCGCCGGACAAGTTCTGCAAATATAGGCGGAACTTCCCAGCGCGATTGCTCGCAGATCGCCTTGACGTTATCCGGCAGTGTGCGCGGCAGATTCTCCAGCAACCCGCCGCCCGTAATATGCGCCATCGCTTTTACGCGCGCAACGTTCTGGATCGCGCGCACGGCGTCGTAATAAGATGGATGCTCCGCCAGCAGCAAATCCCCAAATGTTTTTGTATCGAGCAGTTTTCGCGCCAGCGTGTAGCCGTTGGTATGCAGCCCGCGCGCCGGCAACCCGACGATCGCATCGCCCGGCTGCACGTCGTCTCTTTTTGGAACGTCTTGCAGATCGACCAACCCCACGATCGTCCCGGCCAAATCGAAATGACGTTCCGCGTACAGGTCGGGCATCTCCGCGGTCTCTCCGCCGAGCAGCGCGCAGTTGTGTTTCTTACACGCCTCAAAACAGCCGCGCACGATCGCAGCCGCGATGCCCGGCTCGAGTTTGCCGACCGCTAGGTAATCCAAAAAGAAAAGCGGCGTCGCGTTCACCACCAGGATGTCGTTGACGCAGTGGTTCACGAGGTCGGCGCCCACCGTGTCGTACCGCTCGAGCTCGGCGGCAATCAACACCTTCGTTCCGACACCATCCGTCGAAGCCGCGAGCGCCCGCTCGGAGTCGCCCGGCAGCCTGAAAAGCCCACCGAAACCGCCGATCGCTTCCAGCTGGTCCGCATGGCGCCAGCCGCGCATCACATCCTTGTAACGCGCAACCGCCTCATTGCCCGCGGCGATGTCCACGCCCGCGGCCGCGTAGGAATCGCGCGTCATGGGTGAAAGAGTCGGATCGACATTTCCAAGTGCTCTTCACCCTCCTGAAAGGTCGTCCATGCAAGTTCGTATCGTTCATGATGCGCCGGGTTCAGTACGCACGGGAGCGCTCGTCGTGCCCGTCTTCAGCGGCGCGCCGCTCGACGGCGCCGCCAAAGAGATCGATACGCAATTGCACGGCGCGATCGCTGAGGTTATACCCGGTGAAATCAGCGGCAAGTTCGGCGAAGTCAGCCTGATTCACGCGCACGATAAACCATACAAGCGCGTGCTGCTGATCGGCCTCGGCGATGCCAAAAGATTCGAACTCCACATGCTGGCACGTTTCGCGGGCACGGCCGTGCGCTATTTGGGCCGCCGCAACGTGCGCGACATCGCACTCGTGCTGCCTCCGCAAGTAAAAGGAAACGAAACAGCCTCGGCTTCCTTTTTAGTGGAAGGCGCGACGACCGGCGCATTCGACGCGACCGTCTACCAAAAAACGCCGGAAAAGCGCAGTGGTGCAGACACGCTTACTTTTCTCGCTGGCGGCTGCGATGAAAGAGCGCTGCAAGAAGGCGTTGCACGCGGCGAGATTCTCGGTGATGCCGTGAACTTCGCGCGCAAGCTCGCGATCACGCCGGCCAACGACATGACTCCCGCGCATATGGCCAAAGCCGCAAAAAAAGCCGCGAAGGAAACGGGGCTCGACGTAGATATCCTCGATGAGGATCGCTGCCGCGAAGAGGGCATGGGATCGTTTCTTTCGGTTGCGCAAGGCAGCGCACAGCCGCCGAAGTTTATCGTTTTGAAATACGAGGGCAATCCCGGCAGCAAAGAATTGCTCGCGCTGGTCGGCAAAGGCATTACGTTCGATTCCGGCGGCGTCTCTTTGAAACCGCCCGAGCGCATGGAAGAAATGAAGTACGACATGTCGGGAGCCGCCGGCGTCATCGCCGCTATGCGCGCGATCGCCAAGCTCAAACCGAGGGTCAACGTCGTCGGTATCGCGCCCGCCACCGAAAACATGCCGGGCGGCCGCGCGACCAAACCGGGCGATATTTTCACCGCCATGAACGGTAAGACGATTGAAGTGATCAACACCGATGCGGAAGGCCGTCTGATTTTGGCCGACGCGCTATGCTACGCCAACAAACTCGGCGCGACCAAAATCATCGACGCGGCTACACTAACGGGAGCCTGCGTGATCGCGCTCGGGCACACGGCCAGCGCCGCGGTCAGCAATAACGACGAGCTCGTGCAGCAATTTCTCACGGCCGCGAAGCCGACCGGCGAGCGTTATTGGCAGATGCCGCTCTACGATGAATACGGTGATCTAATGAAGAGCGACATCGCCGATCTAAAAAATACGGGCGGCCGCCCCGCGGGAATGCTCACCGCGTCGGCGTTCTTGAAAGCCTTCGCCGGCGACACGCCCTGGGTGCATCTTGATATCGCCGGCACCGCATATTTGGATAGCGAGTCGGCGTGGCAGGCTAAAGGTCCGACTGGAACCCCGGTGCGCGCGTTTGTCGCATTCGCCGAACAGTTGTCTCGCAATGGCAAAGTTACCGTGTCGAACGACGGCGGCAAAGAACGCGAAGGCGCAAAGGTATCATAACGGAGCGCGAGTTCTACAGTGTCATCCTGAGCGTAGCGTTTCGCCTTTAGCGAAACGCGAAGTCGAAGGGCGGCCGAGCTTGGCGAGGCCCGCTAGCTACCGGAATCCTAGGTAAAGTATCGCATACTTGCATTAAGGGCGTAACGGCCTGCTTGCTAGAATCGTTGCTTTTGATATGAAGAGATGGTTAATATTTGCGGCTGCGCTGGCTTGTTTGAGCGGAGCCGCGCCCGCGCCTAAACCCGCGAACTATGACGCGTTCGGCATCGCGCTCTTACAGAAGCTCGTTCCGCAAGCGAAAAACCAAAATGTCTTTATCTCGCCGCTGAGCGTCGGCATGGCGCTCTCCATGGCTGCGGACGGCGCTCGCGGGCAAACGCGCGCGGCGATCGCGCGCGCACTCGGCTTTTCGGCTGACGCATTCGCGCCGGCCAACTCGTCGCTCATAGCGGCGCTGGCGAGCAACCACGACGCCCAAATCGCAGTCGCGAACGCGTTGTGGCTCCGGCAAGATATTCCGCCCAAACCTTCTTACGTCAATCTCTTGCAGACCGCGTACCGGGCGCAAGCGCAAGCGCTGCAGTTCGGCAATCCGTCCGCGGCCGCCGCCATCAACGCGTGGACCAAAGCGCACACGCTCGGCTTGATCGATAAGATCGTCTCGCAAACGCAGCGTTCCGATTTCGCCTATCTCACCAATGCGGTCGCATTCAAAGCCGATTGGACGCAGCCGTTCAAGAAAAGCGATACACGGCCGCGCCCCTTCACCAACGCGGACGGCTCCAAACCCAACGTGCCGATGATGTCGCAAACCGGAATGTTCAACGAGGTGGACGGCACCATTTTTAGCGCAGTACGCATGCGTTACGGGAAGGGCGGCTACGCGGCGTATATCATTCTGCCCAATGCCCCCATGACGGCCACGCAATACGTAACGTTTATGAGCGCCAAGAATTTCGACCGCATCGCATCGTCCATGACGTCGCAACGCCTGCAGGTTGTCGTCCCCAAATTCACCGCTCGCTACGACACGTCGCTGGTCGGCGCGCTCAAGGCGCTCGGCATGGGGATTGCGTTCACGAACCAAGCCGATTTCTCGGCGATGCACGCGCCTCCGCCGGGGTTAACGATCACCGACGTGCATCACGCCGCTTACGTGCACGTAGATGAGAAAGGCACCACTGCCGCCGCCGCCACCTCGGTGACTATCGGCATAACCGCCGTTCAGGAACCGCCCAAGCAGTTTATCGTCGATCGTCCGTTCTTGCTGGCGTTGCGCGACGAACGCACAGGCACGCTTCTTTTCATAGGGGTGATAAACAACATCTTATCGACGTGACACAATAGTGTCATGGTGAGCGGCGCATCACAATAGTGTCATGGTGAGCGGCGCATCTTTGATGCGCCAGTAATGTCATCCTGAGCAACGTCGAAGGGCGAACCACGACCGAGCAGTGCGCCCGGGGGCGCACGTGACGAGGTTGCTTTCTCGGACTTAGTTTTCGTGAAGGCGGAACCCATACTAGTGTATCACGCAGTGACCAGCCGATCGCAACCACGTCCGGTGTTGCAGAAGTAACGGGAACAGCTCTCTTCACCGTCCTATAACGCGGCGCGCGCGTCGCGGACGGCGCAGGGGCCCGCATGAAGATGAATATCGGGCTCGTGTCCTGTGGATCTTGCGGCGGCAACGGAGTGGGAGCCGGCAAGTGTGCGCAACTTGCCAGCACGTACGCGAATACCGCGACGATTGCCCGATTCATAGTATATAAATGAATGAGTCCCATCCGGCGTGACAGAAGGCCCATTGGGTATGGCTCTGCATACCGTGCACGATGCGCGTCCCTACGAGCCCGAAAAAGGGACGGTACGGCGCGTTACCGCCGGCGCGATAAAGCGCCGCAAAGGGCGCACGATCTTTCCGATCATTACCGCTTACGATGCGCCGTTCGGACAGTTCGCCGAACAGGCCGGCATCGACGTCATCCTCGTCGGCGACAGCGTCGGCAATGTCGTGCTGGGTTACGACGAGACGACGCCCGTAACGATCGAAGATATGATCCATCACTCGAGCGCGGTCGTGCGCGGCACCGTCCGCGCGCACATTATGGTCGATATGCCGTTCGGATCGTATCAGGTCAGCAACGAGGACGCGACACGCAACGCGATTCGTTTAGTAAAAGACGGCGGCGCGTGTTCGGTAAAGATGGAAGGCGGAACGTACGTCGCCGATCGCATCCGCGCGATCTACGGCGCGGGCATTCCGGTCGTCGGACACATCGGCGTCATGCCGCAAACCGCGAGCTTGGGCCCCGGTTACAAAATGCGCAAGAATCGCGAACGGTTGATCGCCGACGCACGAGCTGTCGAAGCTGCCGGCGCGTACGCCATCGTGCTCGAAGTGATCGATCACGAAGTCGCGCGCGAGCTTACCGAAATGCTGACGATTCCGACCATCGGCATCGGGTCGGGTCCGCATTGCGATTCGCAGGTGCTCGTGCTGCACGATGTGCTCGGTATGTATCCGGACTCTCCAAGCTTCGTGAGACGCTATGCGACCATGGGCACCGATGCGACGGCCGCGCTGCGCGCATTTGCCGAGGACGTAAAGCAAAAGCGTTTTCCGGAAAGTTAAACCGGGGCGGCGCGCGACTGGTGCCATGCCGGAACGTTCGGGTACGTCCCGGTCAGGCAACCCAAACACATTTCGTCGCGGCTGCGTCCGGTTGAAGCGATCAACCCGTCGAGACTGAGATAACCCAACGAATCCGCGCCCATGCGCTCGCGAATCTCTTCGACCGTGTGATTGGCGGCGATCAGTTCGTCGTAGGTCGCCATGTCGACGCCGAGATAACACGGATGCATGATCGGCGGCGAGCTCACGCGCACGTGCACTTCCGCCGCGCCGGCTTCGCGCAGCAACTGCACGATGCGCGGCGTCGTCGTACCGCGCACGATCGAATCGTCCACCACCACCACACGCTGCTGATTCAAATTCTCGATCACCGGGTTGAACTTCAGGTGCACGCCGCGGCTGCGCATATGCTGCTCCGGGCTGATGAACGTGCGTCCGATGTACCGATTCTTTATCAGTCCCTCGACGTACGGCAAGCCGGATTCGGCCGCGTAGCCGATCGCGCCGGGGATCGCCGAGTCGGGGACCGCCATCACGACGTCGGCTTCCACCGGATACTCGCGCGCCAATTCGCGACCCATGCGGTACCGCGCCATGTACACCGATTCGCCGCTGAAATTTGAATCGGGACGCGCGAAGTAAATGTATTCGAACATGCAGAGTGCCGGTTTTTCGTCAATCCGGACACGCTCGGACTGTAACCCGTCTTTGGAAATGCGAATGATCTCGCCCGGCAGCAGCTCGCGCACGTATGTCGCGCCGATCGTCGAGAGCGCGCACGATTCCGACGCGACCACATAGCCGTCGGTTCCATATGTCCCGAGACAGAGTGGCCGCACGCCCCACGGATCGCGAAACGCGTAGAGTTCGTTTTTGGTGCAAAGCGCGATCGAGTACGCGCCGCGCGCGCGCTCGAGCAGCGCCCGGATACGATCGAGCATCGTACCGTCGCTCTCGACGAGCAATTTTGCCATGACCTCGGAATCGGAGGTGGCTTGCAGCGTCACCCCGGGTGAGAGCGACTCGCGCAGCTCGTCGGTGTTGGTGATATTGCCGTTGTGCGCGAAAGCAAAATCGCCGATGGTGCTTTGTTCGAGGAGCGGTTGCGCGTTGACGACGATCGACGAGCCGGTCGTCGAGTAACGCGTGTGTCCGACGGCGATGTAGCCGTTCAACTCGCGCAGATTCTCTTCGTCGAAGATGGCGCCGATCAGGCCCATCTCTTTATGCGATCGCAGCGTGCCGCCGTCAGCCGCGGCGATACCGGCCGATTCTTGCCCGCGATGCTGCAGCGCGTAGAGCGCGAAGAATGCAAGACGGGCCGCGTCGTGCCCCGGTGCATAAATTCCCGCGACGCCGCACATGAGCGGTTAGTTCGGCTCCCTCGAAGGATGGCCCGCTACCGCGGGCCTCCGTTTAATGTGTCATCCTGCCCCATGGTGTCATGGGCCGAGCTTGCCGAGGCCAGCGTGAAGTATAGCGAGAACAAGGCGGGCGTGCGCGCCCTTGCAGTGCTTTCCGTTACGAAGGAGTACGATTCCGTGCGCGCGCTCGACGGCGTTTCCTTTGAAATAGCCGCCGGTGAAATGGTCGCGCTGGTCGGCCCGAGCGGCTGTGGAAAAAGCACGCTGCTGAATTTGGCCGGTTGCATCGATTTGCCGACCACCGGAAGCATCTTTGTAGACGGCCAAGAGACGAGCCGCCTCAAAGACGATGCGCTCACCGCGCTGCGGCGCGATCGTATCGGAACTATTTTCCAATTCTTTAATCTCTTGCCCGCGATGACTGTCGCCGGTAACGTTGCGCTTCCGCTGATCCTGCAACATTGTCCGCAAAAAGAACTGGACGAGCGCGTCGAGGCCGCACTCGAAGCCGTCGGCATCGCCGACAAAGCCGGCGCATATCCGGCCCAGCTTTCCGGCGGACAAGCGCAGCGCGCCGCCGTGGCGCGCGCCATCATTCACAAACCCGCTCTCGTCCTAGCCGATGAACCGACCGGCAACCTGGACTCCCACTCCGGCAATAACGTCCTCGCGTTGTTGCGCGAAATCGCCGATCGCGGACAGACCATCCTGATGGCCACGCATTCGCCGGAAGCCGCGAAGTGGTGCGATCGCGCGATCAAACTCCAGGACGGCAAACTCGTGTGATCGCCGTCTGGACGCTCTTCCGCTCGCTGGTGCTTGGTTATCTATGGATGAACCGCTTGCGGTCGCTTGTCACGCTGCTGGCGATCGGGCTCGGCGTTGCGCTGTTCGTAGCGATCGATCTCGCGAACGCTACGGCCATCGCTTCGTTTAATTCGAACGTAAACATTGTTACGAGCCGCGTGAACCTACAGGTGCTCGGCGAAGGACGATCTTTCGACGAACGGACGCTGCTGAGAGTAATGCGCGTCCCAAACGTCGTACAAGCCGCGCCGGTCATCGAAGATTCGATCGTCGTCGGCATAAGGCGTAACGATCCGAACTCCGGCGAGATCCTGCGCGTCCTCGGAATAGATTTGCTGCAACCGTTGCCGGACGGAATCGACGTAAGCAGCAAGTCGGATCCTTACGGGGTGCTCGAAGGACAAGGGGCGATCGTTTCACAACGCGTGCTCGATCGTCTTCACCAGCGGATCGGCGGCAGTTTTGATGCGCTCGCGAACGGCAAGCCGATAACGCTGCGGGTCGCCGCCATCGTACCCCGCGCGGTCAGCGCCGCCGACTCGAGCGTCGTCTTCGTCGACATCGTCACCGCGCAAGAGCTCTTCGGCAAAGTCGGCTCGATCGACCGCATAGATGCGATCGTCCTTCCCGGAAAGCTCGAAGCTGTCAAAGCCGCGCTCGAGAAAGTTCTTCCGCCCGGCACGCGCGTCGTCGAACCGTCAACACGTACCGACGAAGTGCGCCGCCTGCTGCGCAGCTTTCAAGTGAACCTGGCCGCGATCTCGCTGATCACGCTCCTGGTCGGCGCGTTTATGATATACAACACGGTTGCAATCTCAGTCGTACAAAGGCGCGCGGAGATTGGAACGCTGCGCGCGGTCGGAGCGACGCGGCGGCAGATCTTCGCCGTTTTTCTCGCCGAAGGCGCCCTCTTCGGCGTCTTCGGATCTTTCATAGGTTTGCTTTTTGGCTATTTCTTGGCACAGATCACGGTCGGCGCCGTCGCGCACACCGTCGACACGCTCTACGTAGGAACGCACGTCGATCGCGTGATTTACGATCCGCTCGTTATGCTCGAAGCGTTGCTCTTCGGCATTGCCGTCGCAGTCGTTTCCGCGATCGCGCCGGCGACAGAAGCCGCATCCACGCAGCCGGCGCGCGTTATCGGTTCGCGCGGTTTCGAGCAACGCATGGGCAAGCTCGCGCTTCTTCTCTCGCTGGACGGACTGGTTCTACTGGGGCTTGCCTACGTCGCGGCACAAGCGCCGCCGGTCGATGGACTGCCGCTCTTTGGGTACGCTTCGGCGCTCTTCATCATTCTAGGCGTTTCGTTGCTCGTGCCGGTCGGGGTGATCGCGACGGCGCGTTTACTGCAAAAGCTCGGATATCGCTTTTCGTCGGCAGCCCTGCTCGCCGCATCGAATTTCGGCGGCACGCCACGCCGTAACAGTTTGGCCGTGGCGTCGCTGGCGATCGCAGTTGCCATGATAGTCAGCGTCGCGATCAGCGTGTACTCGTTGCGCGCGACGGTTGCCGCGTGGCTCGACCAAACGTTGATTGCCGATCTTTTCGTTCGCCCGCTCGGCGTTGCCGGCGACACCTACGATGCGCGGCTGCCTGCAAATCTGCCGCAGCGCGTGCGCGCTTTGCCCGGCGTGGCCGCCGTCGACACGTTTCGCGGCGTCGAAGTCCCGTTTCGCGGATCGCTGATTACGCTTGCGCGGACCGACTTCCGGACGATCGCGCAGCGCGACTGGCTGCACGTCTCCGGCGGAGCAAATGCCGAAACACTGGCGCGCACGCTACCGGGCACGACGAGCGTCATCGTGAGCGCCCCGTTTGCCGAACGGGCGAATCTGCATCCGGGCGACTCCATCGCGCTCGATACGCCGGCCGGGCATACATCGTTCCGCATCGTGGCCATCTACGACGATTACGCCAACGATGCCGGCACCGTAATGCTCGACGAACGCACGTTTAACCGTTTGTACCACGATGATTCCGCGAGCATGTTCTCCATCTACGCCAAACCCGGTACCGATTTAAACGCCTTGCGCACGCGCGTCTTTCGTGCAGCGTTGCCGGTACGCCTCGATATTGCAAGCAACCGCGACCTGCGCGCGGTCATCTTCGCGATTTTCGATCGCACGTTTCTCATCACGCACGCGCTCAACATCATCTCGATTACGATTGCCGTCATGGGCGTCGTGAGCACGCTCTTTGCGCTGGTGCTCGAACGCCGCCGCGAGATCGGCGTGCTGCGCTATCTCGGCCTGACCATCCGTTCGGTTCGGCAAATGGTGCTGTACGAAGCGGCGCTTATCGGGGTATTAGGCGGTTTGTTCGGAATAGGAGCGGGAATGTTGCTGGGGCTGCTGCTGATCTACGTCATCGATCGTCAAGCCTTCGGCTGGCCGATGCACCTGCACGTGCCGTACTGGTCGCTGGCTGAATCGCTCGTGCTCGTGCTCGTGGCAGCCATTCTGGCCGGCATTTATCCGGCGTCGGTCGCCGCGCGCATCGCGACCGCCGATGCGGTGCGAGCGGAATGAAAATCGTACTCGCCGCCGCGATCGGTTTTGCGGTCGCAACCGCCCCGTATACATTTCGTTTTCCGGCCGACCACGGATCGCATCCGTCATATCAAACCGAATGGTGGTATTTCACCGGGCATCTAAAATCCGCGGACGGCCGCCGGTTCGGATACGAGGTTACGTTTTTTCGCGCCCGCCTGCGTCCCCAAGACGTTGCGCGAGCCAAGCGAATTCTCGGGAGCAGCCGGTGGCGCGGCGACCAAATTTATGCCGTACATTTTGCGCTCACGGATCAGGATGGCGGCAAATTCTTTCACGCCGAACGCGTGGCGCGCTCCGCGCTCGGTTTGGGCGGAGCCGCGGTTGGAAAGATGGCGGTCAACGTCGACACCTGGTCGCTCTCTGACAAGCCCATCACCCTGCACGCCAACGACGGCGACACGCGGCTCGACCTCACGCAAATTCCGCTGAAGCCTCCCGCGATTCACGGTCACGACGGCGTCTTTCGCAAAGGCGCGTGCGCGAGCTGCGCGTCGCATTACTATTCGTATTCGCGCTTGCGCACGCAAGGCGAGCTGGTCTACGCAGGCAAGACGCTCAAAGTTAGCGGCACATCGTGGATGGATCACGAGTTCGGCACCAATCAGCTGCTCTCCGAAGAGACCGGCTGGGACTGGATGTCACTGCAGCTCGACGACGGCCGCGAGCTTATGATCTACATCTTCCGCCGCCCGGACAACACGGTCGAACCCCAATCATCGGGCAGCCTTATCGAGCGCGACGGCCGCGTGCGCCCGCTATCGCTCAATCAATTCCGCTTGAGCGCAACCGGCCACTGGCGCAGTCCGCAAACGCACGCGTTATATCCGAGCGGTTGGCGCGTGCAAGTGCCTTCCGCTTCGCTCGATCTCAACGTTACGCCGGTGCTTGTAAATCAGGAGCTCGTGTTGCGTTCCTCGCCATCGTATTGGGAAGGCGCAGTTGACGTGCGCGATGCGGCAACCTCGCGGGCGCGCGGACAAGGCTATGTAGAACTGACCGGCTACGTCGAGCGCGTCATCCTCTGAACGTCATGGTGAGCAGCGTTCGCTTTGCGAACGCTAGTCGAACCACGGCCGAGCGTAGTCGAGACCCGCACGCGTCGCGGTTTTAAGGATGGCCCGCTCCGCGGGCCTCCGTTTAAAAAGTGTCATCCTGAGTGGCGCATCTTTGATGCGCCACCCTTTGTTGTCATGGTGGAGCGGGCGTCGTTAGACGCCCCAGTCGAACCACGGCCGAGCGTAGTCGAGGCCCGCGTGAATCTCGCCTTGAACCCGTGACCTTGTGAGAGTTCTCGTCGTCGGAAACGGAGCGCGTGAAGACGCGCTCTCGTGGCGCCTGGCGGCTTCGCCCTCGTGCGAAGCCGTTTTCGCTTCGCCGGGAAACGCCGGTACCGCGTCGCGCGGCGAGAATTGGAACATTCCCGCGACCAACGGCAAAGCGCTTAGCAGCCGCTGCCAGCAAGAAGCGATCGATCTCGTCGTGCTCGGGCCGGAAACCGCCATCGCCGCGGGCGTCGGCGATCGCCTGCGCGACGCCGGCATTGCAACGTTCGGCCCTGATCGCTCCGCCGGACGGTTGGAATCGAGCAAGATTTTTGCGAAGCGTTTCATGGAACGTCACGAGATTCCGACGGCGCGCGCTGTCATCGTGCATTCACTTATCGGCGGGCTCAAAGCGCTCGACGAGTGGAGCGGCGCATGCGTCATCAAAGCCGACGGGCTTGCGTCGGGTAAAGGCGTCGTCGTGGCAGCGGGCGTGGACGAAGCACGCGAGGTGCTGCGCGAATGGTACGGTTCCAATCGCATTCCCGGCGGCGGCGCGGACGTGCTGCTCGAAGAAAAACTCGAGGGCCGCGAGCTGAGCGTTTTCGCGATCGGCGACGGGCGCGCGCTCTACCCGTTTGCGAGCGCGTGCGATTACAAGCGCGCGGGCGACGGCGACACCGGTCCCAACACCGGCGGCATGGGCGCATACTCCCCGCCGCATGGTTTCCCGGACGATCTCGACGAGCAAGTTCGCACGCGCATCATCGCACCGGCATTACGCGGATTGCTGACCGAAGGCGAACGCTACATCGGCGTACTGTACTGCGGATTGATGTGGACACCGAGCGGTCCTTACGTGATCGAATTCAACGCGCGTTTCGGCGATCCGGAAACGCAAGTGCTGATGCCGCGCGTGAACGGCGACTTCGCCGCGTTCCTTAAGTCGGTCGCCGACGGTGCGCTCGATCCGGCGGCTGCGTCATTGAGCGATCGCGCTTGCGTTGGCGTCGTGCTCGCCACGGCAGATTATCCGGCCAGCAGCACGCCGCCGGCCGATCTTCCGTCCGAGATTCCCGTGGGGCAAGACGTACTGGGACAAAGTGCACATGTGTTTCGCGGCTCATCGGGCGGCCGCGTCCTGACAGTGACGGCACTAGCGGACGATCTAGCGTCCGCGCATTCGAAAGCTTATGAGGCCGTGGATGAGATAATGGAACGCTTCGGTTCTGAAGCCGGCCTAAAGTTTCGTCGCGACATAGCCACCGTGTAATAACGAACGGCGTTAAGTGTGTCATGGTGAGCTTGTCGAACCACGGCCGAGCGTAGTCGAGGCCCGCATGAGGTCACTCCCACTCCACCGTACTCGGCGGCTTCGACGTGATGTCGTATGCAACTCGGTTGATGCCCGGAATCTCATTGACGATGCGCGTGCTGATGCGTTCCATGAGCGGGTAAGGCAGGCGCGCCCAGTCTGCCGTCATGCCGTCTTCGCTGGTGATGGCGCGCACGGCGACGAGATTTGAATACGTCCGCCCGTCTCCCATTACGCCGACACTTTTGACCGGAGTCAGCACCGCAAAGTATTGCCACGGCTTCGGATCGAGCGTTGCGCCGTCGATCTCCTCACACACAATCGCGTCGGCTTCCCGCACTAGCGCCAATCGTTCCTCGGTGACATCGCCGATAATGCGCACGGCCAACCCTGGCCCCGGAAACGGCTGGCGCTGCACGATGCGCTCGGGCAAACCAAGCACCTTGCCAACCGCGCGCACTTCATCTTTAAAGAGCGCCCGCAGCGGCTCGATCAGCGCGAGGTGCATCTCCTCCGGCAAACCACCCACGTTGTGGTGGGATTTAATCTTGTGCCCCGCCTTACTGCCGGGCGTTTTCGACTCGATGACGTCGGGATAGAGCGTGCCTTGCACGAGATACTTCACGCCCGGTATTCCTGCGGCTTGCTCCTCGAAAATCGCGATGAATTCGTGGCCGATGCGAATGCGCTTCTCCTCGGGGTCGGCGATGCCGGCGAGGCGGTCGACGAATCGCTTGCGCGCGTCGACTGCGACTATATTTAAATGAAGAACGTCGCAGAAGGCCTCGACCACGAGGGCTGCCTCGTTCTTGCGCAGCAGTCCGTGGTCGACGAAGATGCAGGTCAGCTGCTCGCCGATCGCGCGCGAAACCAGCGTCGCGGCGACGGCCGAATCCACCCCGCCCGAGAGCGCACAAATAACCTTATCTTTGCCGACCCGCTCCCGAATCTCGGCGATAGTGCGCTCCACGAACGATTCCATGCGCCAGTCCGAACCGATGCCTGCAATGCTGTGCAAAAAGTTGTCCAGCATGGTGCGGCCGCACTCCGTCTGCGCGACCTCGGGGTGAAACTGCACACCGTAAATCTTTCGCCCATCGTCGGCCATGGCCGCGACGCGGCACCGTTCCGTCGACGCGGTTTCAACAAAACCCGCAGGCAGTTTCACCACCGAGTCGCCGTGCGACATCCACGCGCGCGATTCGTGAGGCACGCCAGCGAATAACGGGTTCTCTCCCGCAACCCGCACCATGGCCGGACCATATTCGGCGCGATCGAGTTTCACGAGCTCGGCACCGGCTTCGCGCGCGATCAACTGCATGCCGTAACAGATTCCCAGCAGCGGCACGCCGCTCTTCACGATCGCCGGATCCATGCGGGGCGCCTCCGGCACGAGCGTGCTTTCAGGGCCGCCGCTCAAAATAAGCGCCTGCGGTTCGCGCCGGGCGAGCTCGCTCCAAGGCGCGTCGTAAGGAACGATCTCGCAGTACACGTTGAGTTCGCGCACGCGGCGCGCGATCAACTGGCTGTACTGCGCGCCGAAATCTAAAACGAGGACTGTCGCCGGGGGCACCGCGCCCACTTCGCGGCACAGGAGGCCCAGGCATGCAGGCGTAAGCGCAGGGCGTGACCGTCACGCAGTTGAATCGAGCCGGCCGCGAAACATTTACAGATGCGGTCGGCTGTGCGTTTGAAAACTCGCCGTGGATCGCCGAACGCGCCTGGGAAGAACGGCCGTTTGAAAGCGTCGACGATTTGCACGCGCGCATGGTCGCCATCGTGAACGGCGCGCCGCAGGAGAAACGCATCGCACTCATCGTCGCTCACCCCGATCTAGGCCGAAGGGTCGAGCGCGAAGGCCGGCTGACGCCCGCTTCTCAAGGCGAGCAGAGCTCCGCCGGCCTCGATGTCCTGTCAACCGAAGAACTGACGCGATTCGAAAGACTCAACGGCGCCTACCGCGCGCGGTTTTCCTTCCCGTTTGTTATCTGCGCGCGCGAAAACACGAAGCAATCAATTCTTACCGCGCTCGAAACCCGCGCGCGAAACGATCCGCCCACCGAGATCGCCACCGCACTTCAAGAGATCGCGAAGATCGCGCGCCTTCGCCTTCACGACGCGGTGCAGAATGGTTAAACGTGTCGTGGTGTTAGTGTGTCATCCTGAGCGGCGCATCTTTGATGCGCCAGTCGAAGGACCCCGAGCAGCGCGCCATTGGCGCGCGTGACGAGGGCCGCGTGAAACGAACATGACCGCCTACGCGCTCGAGTGGCTAAACCTCATATTCCGCTGGTTTCATTTCGTCGCCGGCATTTCGTGGATCGGGACGTCGCTGTACTTCGTGTGGCTCGACAACCACTTGACGGCACCGGAAGATCCGAAGGACGAACAAGCAGGCGTGAGCGGTGAGCTGTGGTCGGTCCACGGTGGCGGTTTTTATCACAATCAAAAGTACTTGACAGGACCGGTAGGCCAGCCGTTGTCTCAAGCGCTGCATTGGTTTAAATGGGAAGCGTACTGGACGTGGATCAGCGGCATCGGAATGCTCGCGATCATTTATTGGGTGGGCGCGAGCAATTACTTGATCGATCGCAGTGTGCTCGACCTCACTCCGGCCGAAGCGATCGCAATCAGCGCGGCGGCGCTCGTCGTGGGATGGCTCGTCTACGATGCGCTTTGCAAACTGCTCGGGCGTTGGCCGCTTACACTCGGCGTCGCTGTGTACGCGTTTCTCGTGCTGGCGGCGTGGGGACTCTTTCACATTTTCGGCGCGCGGGCAGCATACATTCATATCGGCGCGATCATCGGAACGATCATGGTCGCAAACGTCGCGTTCGTCATCATTCCCGGACAACGCAAGATACTCGACGACATCCGTGCCGGACGCAAGCCGGATCCGCTGCCGGGTCAGCTCGGCAAGATTCGATCGGTCCATAATACGTACTTTACGCTGCCCGTACTCTTCATAATGATCAGCGGCCACTACCCGATGACCTACGACAACCCGTTCGGCTGGCTGATACTCGCCGGCATCAGCCTCTCAGGCCTCCTCGTACGCTACGCGTTTATTCTGTCGCATAAAGGCAAAATCGTGCCCGCATTGCCCATTGCGGCATTTGTGGTGCTCGCGGCAATTGCGATTGCGATCATGCCGCGCGGCAGTGCCGCCAAAAGCGTCTCGTTCGCGCAAGTGCGACCGATCTTCGCGCAGCGTTGCGCCGTGTGCCACTCGGCCAACCCCACACAGCCCGGATTTACGGCCGCGCCCGCAAGGGTATTGCTCGACACGCCGCAGCACATCGCAAGCAATGCGCAGCGTATTTATCAGCAAGCGGTGGCTACGGAGGCCATGCCGCTTGAAAACGTCACGGACATGACGAAAGCCGAACGCGCTCAAATCGCAGGCTGGATCGGCTCGGGAGCACAAATCAAATGATTTCGACGCACGTTCTCGATACATCGCGCGGCGCGCCGGCAAGCGGCGTAACCGTGCGGCTCTTCAGAATCGACGGCGAAGAACGCGAGTTGCTGGCGACGGGTCAGACTGACGCGGACGGGCGTATCGCGCCAATTTTCGGCGGCGAGCTCGAACCGGCGACGTACGTTTTGCTTTTCTCGGCCGGCGCCTATTTTCGTGCCGCGGGCGTCGCGACGTTTTTCGACGAGATTCCCGTCCGTTTCGTCATCGAACGAGGCTTGTCAAAATATCATATTCCACTACTGCTGGCACCCTTCGGTTATTCCACCTATAGGGGCAGTTAAGAGGACCTACCCTAGAGAGAGTTCAATCGGTCGGCCAGGTGGCTTGGTTGAAGCGGCACGCAGCGCGCGCACGCGCTTGGTTTATGTTGGGCGCAGTTTGTGCTGCGGCTCTGGCCGTGGCAATGCCCGCATTCGCCCAGCGCAGCTCCAATTTCCAAGGCGCGAATCTGCAAAATGCAAATATGCAAAACGCGAACTTGCAAAACGCCAACCTGCAATCCACCAATTTAAAAAACGCCGACTTGGAAGGTGCAAACTTGCAAGGCGCTCACCTGAGCGGCGCCAACTTGCGCGGAGCAAATCTGCGCGGTGCGAATTTGCGCGGCGCCAGCCTGACGGGCGCGGATCTGCAGGGAACGAACTTAACAAGCAGCGATTCGCGGGGCGCCAACTTCCGCGGCGCGAAGTTGCAGAGCGTCAACTTTCGCAGCGCCAACCTTTACGGCGCGCACTTGAGCGGCGGCAACCTCGACGGCGCTCACCTCTACGACGTGAACTTGCAACATGCAGACCTGCATGGCGCCAACCTTCGCGGCGCGTCGCTGCAAAGCGGCAAGCTGCAGAGCGCGAATCTGCAGAACGCGAATTTGCAGAGCGCTAAACTGCAAGGCGCAAACTTGCAGGGCGCCAACCTGCAAGGCGCTCATCTGCAGGGCGCCAATCTGCAAACCGCCACGATGTACGGCGCGACGTTGTACAGTGCGGACATGCACCACGCCGACGCTCGAGGGGCCAATCTGCAGAACGCGGATCTTGGGATCGCTAACCTCCAGTACGCAAATCTGCAAAAGGCAAACCTGTACGGCGCCGGTTTAAACGGCGCCAGTCTGCAGCACGCAATATTCCAAGATGCGAATCTCCAAGGCGCCCGGATGCAAGGTGCTCACTTGCAGGGCGCTAATTTTCGCGGCGCAACGCTTTACGGAACCGACTTAACCGGCGCGAACTTGTTCCAAACCGATATGCAAGGCGCCAATCTGCAAACGGCAATTCTCCAAACCGCAAATATGCAAGGAGCCAACCTCCAAAACGCAAACCTTCAAAATGCAAACTTACGCGGGGCGAGTTTGCAAAACGCGATCCTTCAGCACGCTGACTTGCAAGGCGCTGACCTTCAAGGCGCAAACCTGCAAGGCGCGAAGATGCAGAGTGCAAATCTGTACAACTTAAGCCCGATGCCGGCACCCGCACCGTCACCACGTACCGTGCCAACCCCGGCTCCGAGCAGTCCACCGGCGCGAACGCGCCCACCGAAATAGCGAGCACCGAGTGAGGCGCACTTTCTTTGTAACGGCCGTATTACTCGCCGTTTCTATCGGCGTGCCCGCCTTCGCCTACACCACCTCCAATCTTGTCGGCGCAAACTTGCAGGGCAAGAACTTGCAAAATGCCGATCTGCACAATGCGAATCTGCAGAACGCCGACTTGCAAGGCGCCAATTTGCGCGGCGCCAATTTAACCGGCGCGAACCTGCGCAGCGCCAACATGCTCGGCGCGCATTTGACCAGCGCGACGCTGACCGGCGCGATTCTGCAAAACACGAACTTGCAGCATGCGGATTCCGAAGGCGCGAATTTTCAAAACGCAAACCTGCAGCAAGCTAACCTGCAAGGCGCGGATCTCCAGAACGCGGTCCTGACGGGCGCCGACCTCTACGGCGCCAACCTCACGCGCGCGAACCTCTTCGGAGCAAACCTCCAAGCCGCCAATTTGCAAACCGCCAACCTGCACGGCGCCGACCTGCACAACGCTTCCTTAAATAACGCGAGCCTGCAGCGCGCCGATTTACAAGGCACGAATCTTGTCGGCGCCAATTTGCTCGGCGCAAAGTTGCAAGGCGCAAACTTGCACGGCGCCAAGCGTTCGGCGTCGAGCGCCCTGGCCGCCGCCACCCCGGCCCCCAACGCCACCATGCCGCCGGCGGCCTACACTCCCGGCCCGGCTCCAACGTACGCGCCGCCGCCGCGCATCTACGAAACGCCGCCGACCGCGGTTTTCGGAAATGCGCCCATGGGCGAAGTCCCGATTCTTTTCAACGATCATACTGTGCACACCACGGACGTGCTCAGCCGCGATCGCGTGCTTGCGGCGCTCGTGCGCGGCGAGTCGATCCTCGTTCCGCTGCGTGCGATGCTCAATCAAATGGGCGACGCGCAGGTCGCGTACGATGCCGCGAACCGAACCATCAACATTGCCAAGGCAGGGGCGCGCATCACTTTGACGCTTGGAGTTCCGCGCGTGATCGTCAACGGAAAGGTCCATCCGCTCGACGTTGCGCCGATGCTGTACGAGGGGGAAATCCTCGTTCCGGTACGCGTCATCTCCGAAGGCCTCGGCGCATATGTGCAATGGGTTGCCGAGCGCCACGTCGTCGTCGTTCGTTATGCGGAGCTGCTTGCGCAGCTGCCGACGCCTGCGCCGCCCACGCCGATTCCGGCAACGCCGGCGCCAAGCGTGCCGTCAACGCCCGCACCCAAAGCCACGCCAGTAACAACGCGCACGCCCGGACCACAACCCGCGCCGCCGCCCGCCGCCACCCCGACGCCTTTACCGCGGGTCATCGCTGCGAAAAAACCGAGCCGCCTGTTCGCCTCCATCGATTATATGAACGCGCCGGCCGTTTCGAACGAAGCCGCTCCCGCTCACACGATTGCAAACCAATCGTTCGGAATACAAGGCGCATACATATTCGGCGCGCCGAATACGTTCTTGGTGCAGATCAATTTCGAGCGCTACCGCTTTCCGCATAACGCCTTCCAGAATTCCGTTCTTTGCGATCCGGCGCCCACTGGATGCACGACGGTAAATGCGCTCGGTCAATACGTAACGGGGAATTGTCCATCCGCCGATCCGGGATGCGTCACCGCCGTGGCTTCAAACATCGTCGGAGCGCAGACCGGACGTGCCCAAGAATACGTGGCCCCATTTAATGGGATAGATACCGACATTGACTTGCGCGCTGCCCTGAAAATTCTACCGCACGTCTACGCCGGCGCGGGCTTTTACTTAAAGCACTATAGTTATTTGGGATATCCGAACGTCCGCGGCGCCGGAATCGGCATAAGCAAAGTGCCCGATCTCGATAAGCAACTCTCGCTATTCGCGAGCGTTTGGTACTATCCGGCTGTAAACGGCAAATACACTTATCCGGTTTCGCCCTACCTTGGCCCGTTGTCCGGGCAGACCGTTCCGTTTGGGTACAGTGTTCTCAAATACCGTGCCGGAGCGACCTTTTGGTTGAACGCAACGAGTTTATTCTTGGAAGCTGGCTGGGCAGGCGAAGTTTTCAACCCGACGATAAACGCGCCCGGGGGCACATGGACCGAAGGATCGTTCTTCGGAATCGGTACGCGCTTCCCATGATATATGTTCGGCTCTTGCCGCTGATCGCGATCGTCTTGCTTGCCGGCTGCGGTTCGAACGGAGTTGCCTACGCTCCGATCGGCGGGCCGCCGCAATGCAATAAGACCAATATCATCAACACTGGGTTCAATTTCGCTTGGACGTGTTGGGCGACCACACCGACGAAGCCGGGCGCCCTGCCCGGATTTCCCACCTTCACCCTCAAGACTTCTGACATGTGCGTTCCGTCACAGAACGGGAATCCGTTTGCGGCCATCGAGGCGCCGGCCGGCGCGGCGGGCTACCTTTCGCAGCAGTTCATCGATCACGGCGTCTCGCAATCGGTTTCGTTCCGAGTCTGGGGTGAGCTAGATCCGGTCACCGTAAGGGTAGGAATTGTTTTCCCAACCGGACTCGTCGAAGGAACCGAAACGGTACTCGACACATTCGCTCCGCCGTCGGTTGAGTCTAGTCCGACGACGTGCTCGGGGCTTGGACCCATAACCAAAACTTACTCGTTCTCGCGATCGGATTTCAACGTTGGTTCGCTGATCGAGATTCGCTTGCACGTCACATCCAACGGCGTCAACGGTGCGATTGCGAATTTCGACGATGTTACTTCTTCGCCTTAAACGCCGCCCAGCCGCCGTACTCGGAAATGTCTTGGAACCCGCGCTCCACGATTAACGAACGCGGATAGATCATCGCACTGGCCGTTGAGCCATCGTCTAGGACGATCGGCGCCTCGTAGAGATCCGGCGGTTCGTTTTCGAGCAAGTGTTCGTGCTGCTCGGGCGTAAACTCGTAGAGCTCGCCCGCGATAGAAATGCCGCCGCTGTCAACTTCATAGATACCAGGGTGCTGGTCGCGCACGGAATGCAGACGATAGCGCGATGCCGTTCGCGCCTCTCCCAGGAATTTTGCATCGCCGAGGTTCTTGTGATCGGGTTGCCCGCGCAGCGCCGAACCGCAAATAAAAATTCTCACCGGTCAACCTCCACAATCGCGCGAGTAAGTGCGGTCACGCCGAGCTCGAGGTCGGCATCCGCGGTCCGTTCCTGGCCTACGTGACTGTGTCCGCCGATGCTCGGCACGAAGAGCATTGCCGCTGGGGCTATTTTCGCAATGCACATGGCATCGTGCCCGGCACCGCTCGCAACGTCGAGCGCGCTTTGCCCCATCGTTTTCGCGACGCGGTGCAAAGCTTCGCGCAGGTTGGGATCCATCGGGGTGGGTTGATGCACGTCGAGCTTCTCGAGCATCACGCGCACGCCGCGGCGCTTCGAAACGTCTTCGGCGGTTTTGTGAAAGGCGGCTTCCACGGCTTCCATCTTGCGCGGGTCGGGCGAGCGGTTATCGATCGAAAAGCTGACGCGCGCCGGAATGACGTTCGTTCCACCCGGTTCCACGACCAGCCGCCCAACCGTGACCACCGCGCCGCCTTCTTTTTTAGCTGCGTCTTCCATGGCGAGAATGATTTCGGCCGTCGCCGATAGCGCGTCGGACCGGCGATCCATCGGCACTGTGCCGGCGTGTCCGCTGGTCCCTTCGACTACCGCGCGGTAGCGAATCTGCCCGGTGATTGCGCTGACAACGCCGAGCGAGATGCCGGCAGCTTCGAGCACGGGCCCTTGCTCGACATGCAGTTCTAAATACGCGGCTACGCGCTGTTCGCCGCGCTGCGGAAGATCGAACAGACCGCTGTCGGCGGACGCGAGTGCGTCGGCAAGCGACACTCCGGCTTCGTCCCGCAGCGCATACGCTTCATCCAGCGGCGTAAGTCTGGCGAAGACGGCGCTCCCCAAGCACCCGATCGGAAAGCGGCTGCCTTCTTCTCCGACCCACGCGACCGCTTCGATCGGATGGCGCGTCTGCGTAGCTTCGCGATCGAGTTCCTCGAGTGCGCAGAGCGCCGCAACGACGCCGTATGCGCCGTCATACGCGCCGCCGGTCGGCACCGTGTCCAGATGCGAGCCCACCAGAATCGGCGCGGCGGACGGCTCGGATCCGTTGCGCCGCGCGAAGAGATTGCCGATCGGATCTTGCGTCAACCGGTAACCGCTCTCAGTCGCCCACCGCACGAACAGCTCACGCGCCTTTCGCTCTTGCGGCGTCGCAAGGCCGCGATTGATGCCGCCTTCGTATTTGCCGAGTTCGGCCAACTCAGCCAGCCGCTTCACGACACTACTCATGCGGTGTCATACAAAGGATGGCCCGCTACCGCGGGCCCCCGTTTAAATTTTGTCATGGTGAGCGGCGTTCGCGTTG
The DNA here is from genome assembly GCA_003140855.1 of Vulcanimicrobiota bacterium. Lineage (GTDB taxonomy): Bacteria > Vulcanimicrobiota > Vulcanimicrobiia > Vulcanimicrobiales > Vulcanimicrobiaceae > Rubrimentiphilum. Next base: position 6,288 of record PLLF01000083.1, on the reverse strand, counting down.
CGAACGCCCAGTCGAACCACGCCCGAGCCGTGTCGAGGCCCGCATTATTTGGGCGCATGATTCGCAATCCAGTGCCTTGCAATATCGATGCGTTTACAAACCCACACGTGTTTGTGCTCCAAAACATAATCGAGAAAACGCTCGAGCGCAGCCGCACGGCCGGGGCGCCCCGCAAGCCGCGTGTGTAAGCCGACGGACATCATTTTCGGCTGCTTCTTCCCTTCCCGATACAACACGTCGAACGTGTCTTTCATATATTCAAAGTAACCCGACGGCGCCGTAAACCCCGGCGGCACGGAAAACTTCATATCGTTCACATCGAGGGTGTACGGAATAACGAGGTGATTCTTGCCCGAGACTTTCACCCAATACGGTAAATCGTCGTCGTAAGCATTTGAATCGTAGAGAAAGCCGCCTTCTTCGACGACGAGCCTCCGCGTATTCTCGCTCGGCGCATATCGACAGTACCACCCATACGGACGCTCACCGATCGTCCGTTCGATCGACTCGACCGCGCGTTTCATCTCCGCGCGCTCTTGCTCTTCGCTCATGTCTTGAAAGCCGACCCAGCGCCACCCGTGCGAGCACACTTCGTATCCGGCTTCGCGAATAGCGCGCGCCGCTTCGGGATTGCGCTCGAGCGCGAGCGCGGCGCCGAAAACCGTTATCGGAATATCGCGCTCTTTAAAGGCCCGCATCAAGCGCCAAAATCCGGCGCGGCTCCCGTATTCATACACCGACTCGACGATGAGATCGCGTTTGTGCGGCCCCAGCGAAGCGCCCGGAACTTCCGTGAGATACGTCTCCGACGATTCGTCGCCGTCGGGAATCGAGTATTCCGAGCCTTCTTCGTAATTCATAACGATCTGCACGGCCAGCCGCGCGCCGCCGGGCCACTGCGGATCGGGCGGATTCTCTCCGTAACCGATCAAATCGCGCGGCGAATACTCTGCCATTACGTAACGACCTCTTCCAAGCGGTTCGCGTCGCGCGCGAAAACGATCTCCATGGCGATGCGTTCGCCGACCGAAACGTCGCGTCCCCATCGGTAGGCCGAATACGGTGTGTAACGCGTCCCGGGCGAGCCCGGTATGCGCAGCGACACATCGTAACAGACGAACTCTTTCGGCGGCCCCGCCACGATTGTGCACTGCAGCGCAAACGGCCCGATGACGCCGGGCGGATTGAGCTCGCGCGCCGCTTGTAGAAACGCCGCGCCCATTTCGAACGCTTTCTCGAGCATCGACTCCGTCACCGTCGCGGCGATGTGGCCGGCTTCTTCCAAACGCATCGGCACGTTTTGCAGCGCGCCCAAAGCCGACGGTGGAACATTGCGAAAACCCTCGAGGTTGGTCTGGCGGCGCGTGTCCGTGCCGCACAGTTCGAGCTCATGCAGAAGGGGCGAATAAAAAAAGTTAAGGTTGACCGTCGGGCCCAGCGCATACTCCTCGATAACCGCGCGGCGCAATCCGTCTTCGTTTATGGCGCCGTCGCGCATGAGGGCTTGTGAAACTTCGCGGTACTCTTTCGGCGACGAACACAGAAAGAACGCGCGTTCGAAACTCACCTTGGCGTGCGGCGCCTTCACCATGACGAGCCGGTCGATCTCGCCGGGACTCTTAAACTGCAGCGGATGGCGAATTCCGGCGCGCCGCAAGAGCGCGTACTGATTGTTGGCTTCGTCGCGCTCTTCGGCGCGCAGCAGCTTACGGTTGCCGAACATCGGCACGAGCATGCGGCGCTCGATCTCGTCGTATGAGTATTTTTCGTGGAGATACACCTCAAACGAACGGTTGGCTACGAAGACCACGTTGCGTTTGCGGAGCTTCGCTTGCACGTCCGCATTCAACAGGTCGATGAACGCCTCGAGCTCGATCGTTTCGTCGACGCACCCGCGTGGCGGATCGCCTTTTTGCGCATAATACTGCGCGTAAGTTTTCTCGCGGCCCTTCGCGGTCACGACGAGATTGCGCAAACCCTGCGCCCGCGCGCCGGCAGCCACTTCCAACGCTGAATGGCTTCCGATCGAGCAAAGGGTCAGCGCCGAGCGGTCATATCCGTCGAGCAAAGCGGCGGCATTCACGGTCGGCGAGGTTAGACGCGCCTTAAGGCCGTACCCGCCTTATGGCCATGACGACGCTCCTTTTGAAGAACGCGCACACGGTTGCGACCCTTGACGACGATCGCCGCGAGCTGCGCGGCGCAAGCATTTTCGTACGCGACAATATCGTGGAGGCGATCGGACCGGCGGAAACGCTTACGCAGCCTGCTGACGCGACCATCGATTGTTCGCGTATGGTGCTCGTTCCGGGGCTCGTCAACACGCATCATCACTTCTATCAAACGCTCACGCGCAACGTGCCAGGCACGCAGGACGTCAAACTTTTCGACTGGCTGCAAACTCTCTATCCGATGTGGGCGCGCTTCACGCCCGACGCCATTCGCGTTTCGACGCAGATCGCGATCGCCGAGCTCCTGCTTTCGGGATGCACCACTTCGGTCGATCATGGTTACGTGTGGCCGAACGGCGCGCGCATAGACGATCAGATCGAAGCCGCGCGCGAGATGGGCTTTCGCTTTCATGCCTCGCGCGGTTCGATGTCGCTCGGCCAATCGAAGGGCGGACTGCCGCCCGATAGCGTGGTCGAAGATGAAACGACAATCCTCAAAGACACGCAGCGAGTCATCGACGCCTACCATGATTCTTCTCGCTATGCGATGACGCGCATCGTCGTCGCGCCCTGTTCGCCGTTTTCGGTTTCGCCGGATCTCATGCGCGAAAGCATCGCGCTGGCGCGCAGCGCCGGCGTGCACGCACATACGCACATAGCCGAGACGCTCGACGAAGAAGCTTATTGCATCGAACACTTCGGCTGCCGTCCGGTCGAGCTGGCCGAACGGTTGGGCTGGGTCGGCAAAGACGTCTGGCACGCGCACATGGTGCATCCGTCGCCCGCAGAGTGCGTCCGCTTGGGCAAAACCCGTACGGGCGTTGCGTATTGCGCAAGCTCGAACATGCGTCTCGGTTCGGGCATCGCGCCGATCGGCGCGTTGCGCGCTGCGGGCGCGCGTGTCGGAATCGGTGTGGACGGCTCGGCTTCGAACGACGCCTCGAACATGCTCGACGAAGTGCGCCACGCGATGCTGCTGCAGCGCGTCAATGGCGGTGCGGCCGCGCTATCGGCACGCGATGCCTTAGAGCTAGCGACGCGGGGCGGCGCCGAAGTTCTCGGCCGGGACGACGTCGGCCAACTCGCGCCCGGAATGTCTGCCGACATCGCGGGCTGGTCCATCGACTCGCTTGAGCTCGCCGGCGGCGCGGTTCACGATCCGATCGCCTCGCTGGTCTTCTGCCGTCCGCCACGCCCCGATGTCGTCATTGTTAACGGCCGCATGCGAGTCCGCAACGGCGAGCTATTGGATTTCGATCTGCGGTCTGTGATAAAGAAGGCAAACGAGATTGCTCGTTCACTTGCGTCATGACTTTGTGTGATGGTCGGGTTGTTAGGTGTCATCCTTCGAGGGCCCGAGCTTGTCGAGGCCCGCGTGAAGCTTGATTTCCGTCGCCCCTCAACCGAGCTGGTTCCCGCGTTCGAGAAATTCTTGAACGCGTTCAAACCGGACGACCACAACATGTGGCCGGCGGATAGCATCTTCGGCAAGGCGCGCACCGACGTTTCGGAATACGTCGCTTTCTTACAGCGCGCGAGCGAAGGGCTCGGCCTACCGGCGGGCTGGGTTCCCTCCGACACGTACTGGGTTTTCGCAGGCGATGAAATGGCCGGCGAGATTCACATGCGCCATTCCGTCCGGGGTAGTCTTTGGCGAGTCGGCGGCCACGTCGGCTATTCGGTGCAGCCGAAGTTTCGCGGCCAAGGCGTTGCAACGGCGATGCTGCACTATGCCTGCGACCGCCTGCGCCAGCTCGGCGAACTCGACGCTTTGCTCACGTGCTGGGATGAAAACGTCGCTTCAGCCAGAGTGATCGAGAAATGCGGCGGCGTGCGAATCGTCGATGCGATCGACGATGGCCACAAGGCGCGGCGCTACCTCATCCCGCTCGTTTAATCGGCGCGGTCACAAGTCGCCCCACTTCGAGCGTTCTACGTGCCTAAAGGTTGGGCCAGAGATGCAGAGACTCGCTCGTCCCGTCTTCATCACACTTTTCGCCGCCCTCATCGTGTTTATCGCGGTCAGTTTCGCGGCAACGCGACTTTCGAAGCCGGCCAACGGCACAGAGTTCCAACACGTGACCGTCGAAAAAACGTACGACACCGCGTCGACAAGCGATTATCAGGGCGCGCCGAGGCCACTGCTTCGCTTAGCGAGCATGTCCGCGCCCGCGTCACGGTCCGTCCAAACCACGCAGATCGCTCGCTCGGGAGCCGTCAGCCTGCTCGTTTCCAGCGTGGACAAAGCTATTTCCGCCGTTTCCACTTTGACTCGCGAAGAGAACGGTGACGTTCTCTCGCTCAACGACAAGGGCCGGACCGAACATGGCGGCCGGTCCTCCGCAGACATGCAGTTACGCGTTCCGGAAGACCGCTTCGAACACACGCTGCAGGCTCTCGGGCGAATCGGCAGCGCGCGTGCGCGTTCGATCAACGCCGAAGACTTGACCACGCAGATCGTCGATTCGGCCGCACGCCTGCGGAACCTACGCCGCACGGAGCGCGATATTCAGAAGATCATGGACCGCTCCGGTTCCATCGGCCAGATCCTCGAGGCTGAAAATCAGCTGTCATCCGTAAGAGAGCAGATCGAGACGCTCGATGCGGATCTAAAATCCATGCGCAATCGCGTGCGCTACTCGACGATCTCGGTTACGCTGGCGGCCGAAGCATCCACCGCGCCACTCGAGCCGACCGCGGCGGCGCAACTGGTTAGCTCGTGGCATGCGGCGCGACACGCGGTTTCGCAGCTCACGATCGGATTGGCGGCGTCGATCGTATGGCTCGCCGCATTCATTCCTTACTTACTGCTCGCCGCGCTCGGCTTGTGGCTCCTAAGGAAAAGGCTAAGCGCTAAACTGAAGTACTAAGGTCGCGCTTCCGCTGCCTAACGCGGTGGCGGACGCAGCTGAGACGAGCGAAAGATGAGAAAAAACAAAATCGCGGTTAGAACAAATGGAAGAAGCGTCAGAAGTGTCCCGAGCAGCGGATTGCCGGTGCTACTTTCAAATATGACCGTCCCCTTCACGTGGCGTCGAACCTCATTAACGAGCGGCGTGTCTCGATTCGGAATTCCCGTCCTGTAAGATCTGCCGCCGATCAAAAGGCCGTCAACGTCAAATCCGGTCGCGTGAAACGTCTGAATCTGATCTGTCTCGAGCTTTTGATAGAAGGCCTTATAATCTAGAACCGTGGTTGTATCCGTCGGGGTAAACAATCGCTGAGCGAGTATGAAAGCTACGACGATCGCAGCGACAATTCACGGTAAAACACGCGCGTTCTTCGCCAAATTGGGCCTATCCGGTCCAGGCGTCACCTGGATGAAACGGGCTCCCGGGCGGTCCTCTCTGTCGCTTCTGCGATCGCAGCCAGCACGCGTGCGGGCGTCATCGGCAATTGCGTCACCCACGCACCTGTGGCGGCGTGAATGGCGCTTGCAACCGCAGCCGCGAACGGAACCAGCGCCATCTCGGCAACGCCCCGAGCGCCGAATGGTCCGTTCGGATCCGCGAGTTCCATGATAACCGGATACACTTCCGTCGGCATGTCGAGCGTCGTCGGCAATAAGTACGTGCTGAAATACGGTGTGAGAATCTTTCCGTCGCGGCACTGAAAGTTTTCGGTTAACGCATAGCCGACGGCTTGCGCGAGACAGCCCTCGATTTGCCCTTCAACTTGCTGTTTATTGATCGCGCGGCCGACATCGTGCACGCTGATGATGCGCAGCACGCGCACCAACCCGGTTGCCGTATCGACTTCCACTTCTACCGCTTGCGAGACGTAACCGTAATTGAAGTGCGGCGTGCCCTTACCGGTGCCGGGCTCGAGCGGCGTGGTTTCGTGTGGACGGAATTGCACCGTCGCTTTCGCGTCGGAGCCAGGGAATTTCGCCAGCGCCGCGGTCGAAGCGTCTTTCACCGCGCGGCCGCCCATGAACGTCATGCGCGAAGCCGATGAGCTGCCGGCGTTGGGCGCTTCGGTGCTGTCTTCTGCGATCAACTCGATGCTTTCGAGCGGCACGTTGAGCGTCGCCGCGCAGACCTGGCGCATCACGAGGTGCGAGCCCTGCCCGCATTCCGCGGCGCCGATGCGCAGCACGACGCGCTCGATTTCTTTT
>PLLF01000073.1 GCA_003140855.1 Vulcanimicrobiota bacterium | reverse complement strand
CGCCGCAACGATCCCGGCCGTCCGGAAATTTGTCCGGTCTTCGCCTTGTGGAAGTTCGTTAAACCGCAGCACGTCGGGATCGTGGAGCGCGACTGCCGCTCCGGAGCGTTGGGCTGCGTGCAAGACAAGAGCGACCTCGCAGAAGCTCTGAACGAATTCTTGCGCCCGCTACGCGAGCGGCGCGCGCTGTTCGCGGCTGACACGTCACAGGTCGAGCGCATTATTGCGGACGGCACCGCGCACGCGCGCGAGCTCGCTGCAGAAACGCTGCGCGACGTCAAACGCGCGATGAAACTAAACTAATTCGGGTGCGGGGTTCGGCCGGCGTCCGGTTGCGTGTATCGTAATGCAGGCGGAGCGAGAGGAACGTCGCTTTGGCAACTCTTGCTATTGGCTGCAATCGACTTAGCCGCGTGCCCTTCCAGGGTGCGCGTTTCTAGATCGTTCGCGATCAGGTAGAGCAGCGGATCGGCATACGGGCTATCACCAAAAACGCCCGTTATCTGACTTAAAACCGGATCGCGATAGATCGTCTGATCGTGATCGTACCTGTCTCTGACGTTCGCTATCGCGCTGCGCGAAGCGCGCGGATTGTGCCTGTAGAAATCCTCCAGTTGATTGCGTGCTTCGGAATCCATCACGACACCGAGGATGTTCATCACCTCGAGTTGCTGATCGGCGACGGTGCGTAACTGCGAACGCATAGTGGACAGTTGACCGCCCGGATCGGCGGCTGAGTCCGCCGCCCGCAGCAAATCGTTTATGATGGTAAGGTTGCCCGCAAGCCCGCCAATGACGCGATCCAATTTGGCGCGATCCATTTCGAGGCGAGGGCCGCCAAAGACCCAATCCCGGCTCATCTGCGCAAGTATTTCTTTGGCGCTGTGAACCCACTCGTCGTTGTGTAACAAGCCGATGACGGAGCCGCCGATGTTTTTTCGCAACAGCATGCAGAAAGGGGAAACGCGCTCGTGGGAAATCGTCTTGATCGGCGTCGGCGTCGGCGTCGGCGAGGGCGACGGTTCAGGGAAGGGGCGAATCGCAACGAGCGCTGCGAAAATCAGGAGGCGCAGCACCGCTTAGGCTTTCTGCGCCTCCAACACATATTTCGGATCTTTCGCCGATGCGCAGCCGGCGCGATAGACGGCGAAACGTTCCGTAAGGCCGCCCGCCAGCAAGAGCGCACCCGCGATCTTCGAAAGCGCGTTCGAGTTTCTTGCCAGCGTCGCGCAGACGATGCCGCTGACGTTCAACACGCGCGCGGACCGCGCGAGCGCCCCGGCCTCTCCGGTCGTATATGCTTCGACTTGTTTCGGGGCAAGCTCGTGATGTAGCGCTTGCAATGCGGCGACCATTGCGGTGCCGCCCAGAATTGCTAGGCGGCGCGCCGAGCCGTTTGAACGCGCCGGCGCGAAGAGCAAACCCCAGGCGCCCGCGCTCGAAGCCGAAGTGGCTGCAAAAAGTGCAGGCAGCGTTTTGCGCGGCAGATACCATGCGGGCATCACGGTGTCGCCAACGAGCACCGAAGTGTAGACCGACATGATGGGTCCAATGAGGCCGGCCGACCGCGCAGTACGGACAGATCGATTTGACGACTTTTGCGCCCTCGGTGCGGGCCTTCCAATCCGCCATGCGGCCTCTTGCGCCGTACCGACCCGGAATTCCGCCGTCTGCGAGCGAACCGAGGGCCAGCTATGAAGCGCAGACTTATTCTTGCCGCCTTGTGCTGTTGCACGCTGGGTATTTCGGCGCCGCCGGCCGTTGCGAAGCCTTCGTTGCCGGCCGCGTTACAGGCGATCGTAAACCGTTATCCCCACACGCAGTTCGGGATTGCGATTTACGATTTGGATGCGCGCAAGATGGTGTACGCACGCGAAGCGCAGCGATTTTTCGTGGCCGCCTCCACGACAAAACTGTTGACCGAAGGCACAACGCTTGCGATCCTCGGTCCGAATTACGTCTTTCGCACAAATGTCTATCGGACCGGCCCGATCGGCGCGATCGGCACGCTTCAGGGTGATGTTATTTTGCAAGCTTCGGGTGATCCGAATCTGTCGGGCCGCATACAACCCGACGGCACGCTCGCGTTTGAAAATGAGGATCATTCGTACGACGGCTCGCCCGACACAAAGGCTGTGCCGGGTAATCCACTCGCCGTTATTGACGACCTCACCGCGCAGATTGCGGCACGCGGCGTCAAAAACATAACGGGCCGCGTTATCATAGACGATTCACTGTACGCGGCCGGCTACCCCGAATCGGGATCGGGAGTCATTGTTTCACCGATTGTCGTGAACGACAATATCGTCGACGTGACCCTGAAGCCGGGAGCCCGGCCGGGCGCTCCGGTTACGATGATCGTGTCGCCGCAAACGCCATATGCCACCTTCATCAATAATGCAACAACCGGCGCGCCGCATTCCGACCGCACGATCTCCGTTCCCGACGGTCAGGCCGACGCGGCGGGGATTAGAACCGTCACGATAACGGGGTCACTTCCGGCCGGAGGGCCATCGATTCTTTACGCGTACGATGTTCCGTCGCCGCGGCGCTTTGCCGAAATTGCGCTAACGGCTGCACTGCAAGCGCGCGGCATTAGTGTGGAGCAAACTGCGGTTGCCAATAACGCGCCGGCTGCATCCGAAATCGCTTCCGACATCATTGCAACGCACGTTTCACCGCCCCTGAGCCAAGACGTTAAAGTAACGCTGAAAGTTAGCGACAATCTCCACGCCTCGATCATGCCGTACCTGTGGTCGCCCAAACACACGCTGCGTGCCGGCTTTGATATAGAGCGCGCATTCTTGCAGCGCGCCGGTTTGGACACGAGCCAAACCGTACAGAACGACGGCCTTGGCGGTAATGCGTTCATTCAGCCACAGTTCATGGTGCACTATCTAGCCTATCTGCGCACCCAGCCCTACTTTACGACTTTGTACAATGCGCTGCCGGTTCTCGGTGTCGACGGAACGCTGTTCAACATCGCAAATAACTCGCCGGCGCGCGGCAAGGTGCATGCGAAAACCGGTACGTGGGGCGCTGGCGACATTCTCAACCAGCGATCGCTCGTTTCGGGTAAAGGCCTTGCGGGCTACATGACCACGGCATCGGGACGGCACGTCGCATTTTGTTTCTATCTAAACAATCTAGCCGTGCCGCACGGTCAAGACTCGAGCCGCGTGGCCGGCCAAATCAACGGCGCACTTGCGACGGCAACATACCTATATGCGCGATAGCTTCTAGTGCGTCGTTTGCGAAAGTAGCTGCGCTAGGTATTTTCCCCACACGAGCGGCAGCGTGTGCGTACCATGCCCGCGCGTCTGCGGCGTAATCGGTAAGAGGACGAAGCGTCCGTGTTTGACTTTGCCGATCTCGCGCTCGACGATGTGAATCTCGGGCGGATTGATCTGATCGTCGGCGCTATTGACCGCCATTACCGGAGCTTGAATCGTCCCGAGCAATGCTTCGGGGTCATAATCGCGCGAGGACGCGAGCGCATACAGCTCGTCATTCGCATCTAAGCCCGCGGAAATCTGTGCGAGGCGAGCCTTGAAGTACGCATCGGCGGCTTCGCGCGTTGGCATGATCGATTGATCGTATAGCGGGGCGCTGCCGACAAGCCATGAGAGATCGTTGGCGGCCTTCAAACCGAAAGGCTGAGTTGTATAATCACCGCCGTTGTAATCCGGCGAACTCGTTATGATATCCATCTCCATGTCGCGCCAAACCCGGTTGCGTCCCGAAATCTGAATTGGAAGGCAAGCCAGCGGCATGAGAGCGTCCATCATCGCCGGATACGTCTCGCCCCACATCCAGCTGTGCATACAGCCCATCGAGGTTCCCATCACCAGCCGCAGGTGGTTGACGTGCAATCCATCTGCTACTAGTGCATGTTCGGCAGTCACCATATCACGGTAGTCGTAATGCGGAAACTTCGCGTGCAGTCCATCACTGGGTTTGCTCGACTGGCCGTGGCCGATGTCGTCGGGAAGAATGATGAAATACTTGCTCGCATCGAGCAGGCCGCCGGGCGAAAAGAGAACTCCCGCAAAACGTTCCGGCGGTGCGAGGAATTGCTTTCCGGAACCGCCCGTGCCGTGCATGATCAGGACGGCGTTCGTTCTTCCCTGCGCATCGGTGCGCAGCGTCCCGACGGTGTAATAGTGAATGCGAAGTTCCGGTAGCATTTCGCCATCGTCGAACTTGAAGTCCGGGATGGTGTACGTGCCCTCGATTGCGGGCCATGCAACCGGTGCCGGAAGTACTTGCGCGTTCGCAGCCTGCGGCGCGCTTGAGCATAACAAAGCGAGGAAGATTATAGTGGAGATAAACGCCCGCATTATTGCTAGCCCTTAAACTGCGGTATTGTCTTTTTCATTTGGTCGAGTGCGTAGTGGATGTCTTCGAGTGAAGCCGCATACGAGAAACGCAGATAGCCTTTGCCCGCGGCGCCGAACGCAGAACCGCCTAAACATGCCACGCCCGCCTCTTGCAGCAGATACGCCGCCAGCGCCTTATCGTCGGACGTCACTTTCGTGATGTTGGGAAACGCGTAGAAAGCGCCCTCGGGCATCGTACACGAGAGCCCGTTGATGTTGTTCAGGCCGTTCACAAGCGCGTCGCGGCGTTCGCGGAAGATGCCGTTCATGCGTTTCACCGGTTCGTCAGGGCCGGTCAATGCGGCGATGCCGGCTTGCTGCACGAAGCTCGCGACGCAAGAAAACGTATTGTTATTGAAGAGCGTGACGACTTTAGCGATCTCGGGCGCCATGATCGCATAACCCAAACGCCAGCCGGTCATCGCGTAGGCTTTGGAAAAACCGTCGACGACGATCGTGCGCTCGCGCATGCCGGGCACGCTTACGATCGAGTGAAATTCCCGGTCGTAGAAATTGCGGCTGTAAATCTCGTCGGAGATAACCACGAAGTCATGGCGCTTGGCCATGTCCGCGATGCGCTCGAGGTCGCCTTTGGTCAGCACGCCGCCGGTCGGATTGTGCGGCGAATTGATCATCAGTGCTTTGGTTCTGTCGGAAACGCGCCGTTCGAGCTCGTCGAGATCCATGCGCCAATGCTTCTCTTCGAGCAATGGAATAGGAACCGTTTTCGCGCCGAGATAGCTCGCACACGAGGCGTATGCCGGATAGGCGGGATCGAAGTAGACGAATTCGTCACCGGGGCTCAGCAGTGCGCTGAGGATGTTCCAAATAATCGGCTTGGCGCCGGGAGAAAGCACGACGTTTTCGGCGCTGAACGGCTCGATGTGACGAAACTTGGAAGCGTACTGCGCGATGACGTCGCGCAATTCGACAATGCCCGCAGACGGCGTGTAATGACTGTGATTTTCGCGAATCGCGCGGATGCC
>PLLF01000055.1 GCA_003140855.1 Vulcanimicrobiota bacterium | reverse complement strand
GGCGTGCGCAGCCAGGACTCCAACGCCGGTCAATGGTCGACCCCCGATGCCTATGCCGGCGACGTGCACGATCCGATGTCGCAAAAGCCGTACATGTGGAATCGGAATAACCCGCTTGAGTATGAAGACCCGACCGGATATGAAAGCGGCGCGTGCTCCATCAACGTCAACTACTGCGGCGTCCAGATCCCCAGTGGACAGCTGAAAATAGCAGGCCGCATCCTCGAAACCGTATACAACCTTACCGCCGGCGATGATGTTCAAACGCTCAAGGACCCGCGCGCGTCCGGGTTTGCTAAGGCGATGAGCGTTATCTCTTTGGCGACGTGGTTCGTGGACGCACCTATTCGCGGCGGAATCAAAGCGGTCGAGTACGCGCCGCGCATAGCGGAGCGGATGGTCGATGCATTCCACATGTTTCCATCCAGCTTCGACGAACATATTCTGCGGAATGGAAGCAGAACGCTGGGTGAGAATGGGTATATGGAGTTCAAACTAGAGGGATCGGTGAACGGGCATACTGGCCACTACACATTGGGCGGCCACATGGAGCATGACAAGTTCGTTGTGACGCACCGCTTTTTCGTCGAAGGCAAGCCGCCAAAATAACCGGCGCCGCGAAAGGTTATACAGTGCCAATAGATAGTACATTCGAGTCAGACTTCGATGTAACTGAGATTCCCGAGACGGATACTCATCACGAGATTTTTCGGTTCCCCATCGAAAGCAAGAGCGGACAAGATGGCCTGCTGCTCCTGATAACACCGCGGGGACAGAAACCCTGGGTCGGCTTGTTCGCCAAGGGTGATATTGGTGGCCTCTCAGGCGCTTATCATTTACCGAATCGTGACCGCCTATTAGTTGTTTCAAACGGACAAGGCTTCTTGGTTTCGGCGATGTCTCCGGAAAAATCCAAGCGGCTCGATATGAGCGCCATAAAGCAAGCTATGCCGGACTTACAGTCGAAGCGCCTTTTCTTGGCCGATGATCAACGCGTAATGTCTCTCGGCGAGAACGACATAGAGTGGGAAAACAATCGCGTAGGCAAGGACGGCATTAAAATTGGTGCCGTTGAGAATGGCTATCTCCACCTTCAGGTCTGGGGGCCGCCTGACAACCAAAAGCGGGTACGGCTCGATATTCACAACGGCCAAGAAGCTTAGCGATGATGAAACATCTAACGCGCCACCAAAGGATCGCGCCAGTACATACCGTCAGCTTTTAAGTGGAATGTCTTACTTCGGCAGTCGAGCAATCACGACGCCGCCGGCGTTGGAATTGCGGTCGCGAGCTTTTCGACAATCGCGCGATCGAATTGCGGCAGATCCTCGGGCGTACGCGACGTTACCCAGTTGCCGTCTTGCACGACGGGCTGATCGCGGTATAATCCGCCCGCGTTGCGAATGTCGTCGGCGATCGCGGCGACGCCCGTCAGCTGCCGGCCGCAACCGGCACCAGGAGGGCTCGCTCACGCGGGCTCTCTTTTTCGATTACGGTAAATCGTGGCTACTTGCTGGTAACGATAGAGCGCGCAAGAACTTGTGCATATTTGCGAATACTCTCTGATACGACAATATAGATTCCTAAGATCCGTCTGCGTGCGTTGCTCATCGAAGCCTGGCAACCGACATTGCATTGGCTTTCTCAATCCATACACACAGCCCAGCAGCGCCGCACTCTAGTGAGTGCGGCGCTGCATTTTCAAATGATGAGAAATTCGACCTGCCCAGAGGAGCAATCCATGTCCACATTCCAACGATACTTTGCCTTCCCGGTCGGCGCGGCCACGGCATTCACCATCCTATTCGCCCTCATCGTCTCTGGCACCGGACTCCCCGACGTGGTTTGCTATCCTAAGCGTCGCAACCACATTCTACGCGCTCCTCGGGGCGTTCGCGAGGCTCTCGAATAACAGACTCAAATCTGAATATTTCTCTTATTCCAAGAGCGCGGCGCTATGGGACGCGCTCTATCTCATCTCGATCATATGGAACGGAGTAATAATCACGCACGCCCATCTATTTGACAGACTCTACTGAAGGAAAAACCAACGACCTTTCCGCGAGTGCGACCGCCCCGGTCCCGCCATTCTGGTCTTGCCAACGTACTCAAGCCAGCCGCCAGGTAGTTGCGATGAGCTCCGTTCCAGCATAGCGAACGGCGCGTTATGGCGCGATATAGAAAAGAGGCCGACGCTTTGAACAGTCAGACAGATCCAAGTAAAAACGGCGCACCGGAAGTTGGCGCGGCGATTTATGCAAACAGCGGTGGAACGTATCGGATTGGTGCCCTTCAATATGGCTACTACGACGACGAAGGCAGGGCCACGCTTGACGTTGACTACGGTGCCTCGGGTTACGTCAGCTTTTGGCATGCGCACCCTCGTGGAGACATGTCCGACACGCTGTCTGGCCACATCCAAAACTTGAAGGATATAGGCCGAGGCGCGATTTGGACCACAATCAACGGTCATGACTTATACAAGCAATGGATTTTAAACGGGATTGTTTATCCAACTTGGGACGATAGGAGTTACCCCCCCATTCCAGCGCTTTGCAAGGATTGCATACCATGAGAGTACTGGCGATTGCCGCAATGCTATCGGCCGTTGAGTTTATCGCATCCATCGCAAACCCAGGACAGAAAAGCATAATTGATATTACCGTATTTTCTTGCTATGAGGATCGCGGGCAAATGCCGACTATAACTCTCAGCCCCGTAGCCTGGCTCCATTCAAGCCCGTCACCATCCGTTCTTTTGAGCGTCATAATGAGAATGCCCACGAAGGGGCTATACAAACTTAAAGCCACGGTCAGTCAAGGGCTATATTCAATATCCGCGCATACGAAGCACTGCGCGGGCTTTCAAGCGCCTACGATAGCGGTTGTCCGAGGGCTCCGAAGACAGGTCGTCTTATATTTGTCAAGCTCATTCATAACGATCGCGGAACGAACGGCAAATGCTCTAGTTGTAGTGCTGCCCGGGGGACTTCATTCAGAATTAACAGGACAAGGTCGGACACTGCGGCCAATCACGGACGGCAGTGCAGAATATTTCAGCGACATTCCAAGCGGGGAGCATAACCTTCAAATCTGGGCGAACAACGTCGTGGTGTGTCGACCCATTTTTTTACCAGCCGACTCGAGAGAACACTTGCTCATCGTGAATTTGAGCGCGCCGGACCTTATTCGCGCAATTCAACAGAGCACCAGCAGGAGCAATGCTCAAAGGCAATGCTCGGCGATAAACAGGTTCTGACCTGAGTGGAGCTGATCCGGTTACGTGGACACTTTCCGCTTTGCGGAGAAAGAGTCCACCATGGCAAAGCATCCCCGTCCGCCGGAGTTCCGGCAGAAAATCATCGAGCTGGTCCCCTCTGGGCGTAGCGGTAACGACGTAGCGCACGAGTTTAGCATCTCACGCCAGACGCTCAGCAATTGGCTCAAGCAAGATGATCTCGATTCGGGTCGCCGCAGCGACGGCTTAACCAGCGCCGAGAGTGAAGAAATGACTGGGAGGTCGTCCGATCTGGGACTACGATCTTATGCCATGAAGGTGCAACGCATCGCGCTTAACCTTAGCATGGTCCTTGGGACCCTTGTGTGCTGTGGAATGGCTGCGCCCCAACGCCCGGAGATATATGCCGTCGCGGGCGGCACCGCGCTGTGGGTGTTTAAGGTAAGCGGCCATACGGCCAAGAGCATCCGAGGTAGCTATGTGATTTCACGAATCATTCATACATCACGAGGCACGGTAGTGCAAAGCCGCTCCTACGGTGTCATACCAGCAAATCGGGACGGGCCGATAATTCGTTTCCTTAATGGCGTTAACCGTTGTGAAGAATGGCGAGTCTTATCCGCCGGGCCGAATTCGCTCGTTCTTCTGGTTTCGTTTGAGGGACGCGCTCATCGTGTACGGTTCGGACGCGAGCCCGCCCAAACCGTGAACGCTTTGGCTGATTCCCTAAAGCAGCTAGCTGGTATGTCCACCGACGGCGTCAAAACGAGGCCGCGTAGTAGGCACGAATACTTAGATCCCTGCTGAGAAGGGACCAGCGCATGTGGCATGGCCGACGGCGGGCGACTTTGCCTGGACCTACAAAAACTCCGGGCGCGAACTCACGCAG
Source organism: Vulcanimicrobiota bacterium (assembly GCA_003140855.1). Classification (GTDB taxonomy): domain Bacteria; phylum Vulcanimicrobiota; class Vulcanimicrobiia; order Vulcanimicrobiales; family Vulcanimicrobiaceae; genus Rubrimentiphilum. The sequence continues at coordinate 171 of PLLF01000055.1, read as the reverse complement.
AGCGATCCCGACACGGGGAAAGTCATCCCGTTTCAAAATTCCTCGAATACGGCGACCCTGGTACAAAAAAGCATTGGCTATGATGCGTACGGGCGCGTCAACTCACTCACGCTGCCGGAGAGCTTCACGTACTCCGGGTTTTCCTATGATCTCGAAGACCAGTTGACCGGC
>PLLF01000044.1 GCA_003140855.1 Vulcanimicrobiota bacterium | reverse complement strand
CCCTCACCTTAAGCCTCGTGACCGCAGGCTACCTTACCCACCTCCCTTCGGCGCTCGCAGCCGCTCTCGAAAGCCCCGCCCCCCAACAGTCCGTCATCTTCCAATCGCAGCAAACGCAAACCGTGCAGCTTACATCTGCGCGCACCGTCGGCGATTTCTTGAAAGAGCGCGGCATCAACGTGGGCGCCGACGATTACGTTCATCCTTCGGTCGACACACCGATTGCGCCCGAGATGCAGATCGAGTATTCAGCATCCGTGCCCGTTACGCTGATCGACGGCAACGTTCGCAAAACGATCGTCAGCAATGCCGCCGACGTGGGAGCTTTGCTCGAAGAGCAGCGCGTCGTGCTTCGAACCTACGACACGGTGTCACCCTCCTTGGCCGATCCGATCTCCGCGGGACAAACGATCCGCGTCACGCACATCACAAAATGGATCTCCGCGCAAACGCTCCGGATCGCGCCGCAAACCATTCATGGAATCGATTTCGCGCTGCCGCCGGGAAAAACTAAAATCGTTTCGTCGGGGCGCGCCGGGGAACGTCTCGCAATCATCAGTTTCGTGAGCACTGACGGAAAACTGCGCAAGCGCATTCTCGCTTCGCATCTCTTGCGGAAAGCGCACGCTCGCGTCATTGCCGAAGGCGTCGGCACGTATGCGGCGTTCGCCGATTTCGCGCAGCGCGGACTTCAGAAAACCGCGTACATCGCGGCTGACGCGATGGAGATGATCGCAACCGCTTACACGGCATCGTGCGCGGGCTGCAGCGGATACACCGCGACCGGTTATCGTGCCGGCCGCGGAATCGTAGCCGTCGATCCGCGCGTGATTCCGCTGGGCACCAGGCTCTTTATCCCGGGCTATGGGTTCGCCATCGCCGGAGATACCGGCGGCGCGATCATCGGCAACCGCATCGATCTCGGCTTCAACTCGTACAGCGACGCCATCCAGTTCGGCCGCCGGCCGATAAAAGTTTACACGCTAAGATAAAGCGAAACGCTCCCTATGCATCCGCGGGAGCTCTTGCGGCGCTTCGGCTACCGTCCGAAGAAGCGCCTGGGCCAAAATTTCCTCGTCGACTTGACCGCGGCGGCCCGCATCGCGGACCTCGTCATGTCCTCGGGCGAGAAACGCATCCTTGAAATCGGGCCCGGAACCGGCACGCTGACGCGCGCGCTGCTGGAAGCGCGCGCCGACGTGACCGCGATCGAACTCGACGACGACATGATGCGGATTTTGCGCTCGCGCGAGGATTTGGCGGGTGCCAAGATCGTCCAGGCCGACGCCCTCGCGTTCGATTATGCCGGGTTTGCCGCCGGCAAACCGTGGAACGTCACGGGCAATCTTCCTTATAATATCGCGACGCCGCTCATCATGCGCTTTATCGAGATGCGCGACGGCCCGCAAACGCTCGTCGTGATGATGCAAAAAGACGTCGCCGACCGTTTACGCGCCAAACCCGGAACGCGCGCGTACGGCAGCCTTTCAATCGCCGTACAGTACGCGATGCACGTGGAACGCGCATTCACGCTGTCACCGCACGCATTCTATCCGCAGCCGAAAGTCGACTCGGCCGTCGTGCGTTTGCAGCGTCGCGAGCAGGCGGCGGTTCCGGTTGCCGATGAAGCACATTTCTTGCAGGTCGTGCGCGGAGCGTTCGCGTACCGCCGCAAAACGCTCGCGAACAGTTTGTCGCTGGCGCTGCACATCGAACGCGCGGCCGTCACGGATGTGCTGCGCCAGCTCAACTACAATACGGAGATACGTGGAGAACAGCTCGCTATCGGCGACTTCGCAAAAATCGCCGACGCCCTTTCCGCCTAACGCGTTTAACCCCATCGTTGTCGTCCTCACGCTGCTGACGCTGCCGGTAGTCATTGCCGTCACGGGTGCACTCGTTGTGCTGTACGCAGTTGCTCATGGGTTAACCGGCACGGCCGGAGTACAAAAGTGGGCTTCGAGCGGTCTTCCCAGCATCCAGATCTCCGCCGTCGGAGAAATTGCGGCCATCGCATTTCTGTTCGCGGTGTTGCCGGAGATCGCTAAAATGCCGTTGCGCGATCTCGGCTTTCGCAAGCTCTCGGGTGCCGAGTTGCTTTTTGCCTTGGGCGGCGCGCTGGTCATGGTCGTTGTCATCACCGGACTCGCAAGTTTGCTTCAATGGGCACTGCACGCAAAGGTCAGCGAACAAGCTGTGTCCGTGTTTCTGAGTTTGAAGACTCCCGGCGCCAAAATAGAATTCGCGCTGATCGGGATCGTGCTCGCTCCGATCGCCGAGGAGACGGTTTTTCGCGTGTTCATTTTTAATGCCGCACGAAAATATTGGGGGTTTTGGGTCGGAGCCATCGTGAGCGGCTTGCTTTTCGGCGCAGCGCACTTCCAACCAGGTATCTCACCGGCTCAAACGGTCATCCTGGCATTGCCACTGGCGCTGGGCGGCGTTGTGCTCTGCACCGTTTACGCAAGGACCGGAAACGCCTATGCTTCGATGGTTACGCATGGCCTTTTCAACGCCGTGACCATGTCCGTTCTGTTTTTCGCACCGCAGCTGGCCAAGTGATCCTCGCGGTCGACGCGTTCAATCTCGCGACGGATCGGCGCGGAATGGGCAGGTATGTGCGAGGCGCGCTCTCAGGGCTGCAGGCGCTGGGTGAAGCCGACGTGCGTTTCGTCGTTCGCGATCGCCGCGAAGCGCAAGATCTCGCAGTCGAATTCGACTGCCCTGTCATTGAGCCGCGCGATCTGCGCGGCACGCGAGCCGACGCCGTGTGGTTTCCATGGAACGGCATGCGCTTCGATCCGCACGCACCCAGCATCGTGACGATCCACGATCCGTTCGCGTTCACCTACCCGGACAAAAATCTCGTCGCGCGCATCCGCGAGCAAACTCCGATACGGCGGGCTTTGCGCAAAGCCGGCGCGATCGCGACCAACTCCCGGTGGACCGCTGCCGAATTACAAAGACTTTTTCAAACCCCGGCGCAGCGCATAACGGTTGTGCCACATGCGATAGAGCCTTTCTGGCACTCCGTTGCGCCCGAAAACCGCGCACCCTACGTGCTGCTCGTCGCCGCACCGGAGGAGCGCAAGAACATGCGCTTGCTGTGCGGGGCTTTCGATGCCGCATTTGCCGGTGAAGAGGTCGAACTGATCGTCGTCGGCGAGCTGCGGCCGGCTGACGAACGCGCTTTCAGAGCGATGCGCGCAAAGCGCCGGCACGTGGCCGCAGGCGATACAGAATTGCGCGAGCTCTATTCGGGCGCGCTCGCGGTCGCGGTCCCGTCGTTGGCCGAAGGCTACGGCATCACTGCGATCGAGGCGATGGCGTGCGGCGCTCCGGTCGTCGCGGCAAATGCCGGCGCATTGCCGGAAACGTGCGCGGGCGCGGCGCTGCTTGCGGCGCCCGACGATCGCGATGCGTGGCGCGATGCGTTGCGGCGAATCCGAAACGACGGCGCGCTGCGCGCGCGCCTCAAGGCCGCCGGCTCGGAGCGTGTCGCACAGCAGGATCCGCTCGCGCCGGCGCGCGCGATGCTCGGCATCGCGCATGGCTTGGTTCGCTAGTCAGCGAGCTCGGACCGCAACGCCGCCGCACAGTTTCGCAGGCATGTGGCCCGCGAGCGCTGCGAAGAATGCGCGCGCGTCGGTGTTGTAAGCCGGGCAGCCAACCGCTTTCGGATCGAGGTTCAGCTTCAGCTGCACGCCCGGATTGGCGGCCGCAACCGCCCACACGCCTTCCTGGGTGCGCGGCAACAGTGCGCTTTGACCGCCGTCGCGGATCCGGGCCGCTTGCGCATATGCGCTCCAATCCACGATGTAAGGCCAACGTCCCGGCAGCAGGACGGTGTCGTTGAAGATCAGCAGCATCACGACGAGCGCGCATGCAATCATGGCGCGCTCGAGCTTCGGCCAGCGGCGCAATCCGAACGCGGCGGCGATCGCCGCGGCGGCCGAAAGCGGCGCAACCCAGTGCGAACCGATGCGGCTCGCGTCGTAGGCCCACGGTTTCATGAAAAAGATCTCAGCCAGCAAAGGCAGCCCCAGCCAAAGCCAGCGTCCCGCTCCCAGCGGTGCGCATGCAAACGGCGCCAGCAGGAGCGCGACCATCGAAAGTTTTCCCTGAAGATTGAAAACCGTGAAACTGTAACCGGGATCGCTCGGATGCACGCCGGCCAAGTGTCCGTACGACCAAAACGCGAGGCCGTTCATGCACGCCAGGGCGGCGATGACCGTGCCGAGCCGGCGATCCCACCAAAACGCGCACGCGGCTCCGAACCAAGCTAGGAATAGAATTTCGTCCTCTTTAAGGCCCGCCAGCGAGCGGCACGAAGACGTTCTCCGAGAAATTTTCGTACGCGAGCCCTTGCGCGGCGGGCGACAAGAGATAAGCGATGCCGAGAATCACCGCGGCGCGCGGCGACACGCCGAGTTCGCGCGCAAAGTAGACCAGCGGAATCGCGGCCGACGCCACCGCCAGCAGTTGGATCGTCAGCAGCGTTTCGGCGCGCGGAAGCAGCGCAACGAACGGCACGAGCGCCACGAGCGCCCAAGAGTCGTGAACCTGGAAGTGCGGCCGCCATTCGGCGAAATTCCACGACGAGCCGTGGCGCAGATTTACGAGCATCTGCGTAAACGTTCCGAGATCCGCCCCGTAACGCAATGCATACAGGCGGTTGAGATCGAGCGCCAAGTAGATCAGCACGAAGATGCCGGCGCCCAATAAACTGCGCCCATCAGTTCTTCTCGCGGGTCTCTTCAACGATCGCGCGCAACGCTTCCGTGAAGGACGCCGGAGAGAATTTTTCGGCGTGCTCGCGCAACACGTGCGGATCGTAGGTACGCGGATCGAATCTCCGCATCGCCGCGGCCAGCGCTTGCGGCGAAGGCTCGTCGAAAAATTCACCCGTTACGCCGCCGACGATCGTTTCCAACGCACCGCCGGCGCGGAATGCAATGGCGGGTCGTCCCGCGGCAGCCGCCTCCAGCGGAACCAAACCGAAATCTTCCTCGCCGGGCACGATCGCGGCCAGCGCGTTGCCCAAAAGCCCGTTCAATTCCGCGTCACCCACGTAACCCGTCATACGAGTCCACGGCGACTCGGCCGCAAGCCGGCGCAGCCGCTTTTCGTCCGGACCCGTTCCCGCGATCACAAGCGGCATCTCGGCGATCTGCGCCGCGCGGATCGCGAGGTCAATCCGTTTGTAGGGCAACAGCCGGGCTGCGACAATGAAGTAGTTGCCTTCTCCGCTGTCCGGGCTAAAGCGGTCGAGATCGACCGGGCAATGCAGCACCGTGCTCTCGCGTCCGTAGTAGCGCATGATGCGATCCGCAACGTTGTGCGAGTTTGCAATCAGCCGCGTGGGCTTTTGTGACGCACGCTTATCCCATTCGATAAGGTTTTTCACGAAAGGCGACGCGATCTTTTGGAAGGATGACAGGCCGCCGACATAGTCGTCATAGGCAAATGCAAAGCGGCTCACCGTGTTGACGTAGCACACGTGCACCGCTCCCGGCGGCACTCGGATCCCTTTGGTCCACGACGTCGTCGAACTAACGATCGTGTCGAATGCCGAGAAATCGAAGCTTTCGAACGCGCGCGGATAGAGCGGCGCTAGGTAACGAAAATATCGGCCGGAACCGGGCAGTCTATTGAGATATGAAGCATGCACGCGAGCCGGATCGACCAAGTCGCCCGTCGCGCGCGGGTCGTGCAGCGCCGTGTAGACCGGAGCTTCGGGAAACACCCGCGCGATGTGCGCGAAGACTCGTTCCGCGCCGCCGCGCTGATTGAGGTAATCGTGGACGAGCGCGAGGCGCAAGCGGCAGTTAAGGCGACGGGTTTTGCTGCGAATCTCGCGGCAGAACGAGCGCGATGTTCGGGAACCCGAGATAGCGAACCGCCACGCGCTGCAAGTCGGCCGCGGTGGTCTTATTGATCGCCGCGACCGTCTGCGCAGTATAGTCCGGGCCGAGGTGCTGTCTCACGAAGATGCTCGCGAGCCACGCGCGCGTGCGAAGCGTCGTGGATTCGTCTAGAAAACGCCCGATCGCGAAAGCTTTCATATCGCTGAGATCGCCCTCCAGCTTGGAGTGGCCGAGCACGTTCACGATGGTCAGCGCGGTAGCAAACACGCGCGTCGGGTCGCCGCCGCCGTCGACAAACACGACGACGCTGGCGGGCTGCGTGTCAAAATTGTAGACTGCACCGACGCCGCGCTGCGCCTGCGGCGGAGTCGACAACGAGGGTACGCCGGCCACGTCCGACAGCGTGCGCTCCAGGAACGACGTCAGCACCAGCATCGGACCGAAATCGCGGCCGTGAATATCGGGGGCTTTGTATTGCGCGATGAGCCACGGCACCGGAATGTCGCGGCGCGCGATCAGCTGGCGCGAATTGGACGAAAGCTGCGGGATAGAGACTTTCGCCGGCGCCGACGAACCCGTCGGCAGCACTGTCAGCAAAGAATCGAAGGCATTCGGCGCAACCGCATCTATTCTGCCGATCGTGCTGACGACCGCATCGCCGCGCAAATAGTATGCCGTGAAAAACGCTCGCGCGTCGCTTGATCCGAAACCCGCGAGCGTTTGCGGCAACCCCAGCGGAGGCATGCCCGCATCGGAATTCGTGTAGAACGTGCGGTTGAGCATCTGCAGGCCAACCGCCAGCGGAAATTGCTGGCTCTGCGCGATACGCGCGTTTAGCGAAGCCCTCGCGCGGGCGAGCGAGGCGGAACTAAAGTCGGGGCGCGTTAGCGCGCTGCGAAAAGAACCTAACGTCGTCGCGTACGACTCGGGAATTCCTTCGAGATAAAACCGCACGTCGTGCGGTCCGATCTCGTATGAGATCGATCCGCCGTCATTGGCGATCGCATCCCTCAGCGGCGTTCCGTTATCCACGGCGGTCTGCAGAACCGACTCGGCAACGAGCGCGGCCAGTCCGTTTTGCGCCGGCGACTGCCGGTCGAGTCCCGCCGCAATCCGCACTTGCGTTCCGATCAGGTCAGCGGCCGGATCGTTTTGGCGCACGATCGAAACGCCTGAGGCTGCACTCGCCGGCGTTGCGCTAAGACAGAGCACGCATGCCGCGCAAAACGCGGCCGTCAAACGCCTCACGTTGCCGTGCTCGTGCCCAGCGAGCTTTGGATCAAATGCACGATGACCGGTTTTTGGAGATACGCGCGAACCGTTTGCGCGACGAACTGCGGGTCGAGCGAGCTCGCCGCATTGAGGTACGTGCCCGAGGAATCGCCGGGCGCGTACTGTGCGTTGCCTTCAGCTGCATACCAGCCGGCATTGTCCGCGCGTTCCAGCGGCGTCTGTATCTGGGTCAATATATGGTACAGGAACGCTTTGCGCGCTTGCGCGAACGCCGCTGCATCCAGCGGCTGCGCCATCGCGGTAACCGCGTCGAGCACGGTTTGCTGAAACGTTGCCGCGCTTTCTCCCGAAAGCGTGACGAGCAGAACGCCGGGATCGTGCAGCGTGACGAATTGTCCGTTCACGAAAAGATCGCGCTGAGCGTGCACCGCGCGAGTCACCGTACCGCGGTCCGGATCGAAAAGGTAATCCGCTATGAAGTCCATCGCCGTCGCCGCGCGCGTATCTGCGATGCGCGGTCCAATCCATCCCAATCCCAAACCTGCAGCGCGCGCGCTGACGGAAATGTCCGTTGAACCGCCGGCGGGGGTGGAATCGTACGGAGCGTTTGCAACCGCTGCATCGTTTCCGGCAATGCCGGCAGCGAGCGACTTGTCGACGTTGCCCGCTAGTGAAAGGATCGCATTGGCGCGCTGAAAAGCGCGCGACGCGAACGCCTGCACGTCGCTTTGCGCGAGCTTCGCGAACGCTGATGGGTCGGGAATGGGCGCGTAGTGCGCGGGTCCTTGCGAAAACAACTGCGCGAAAAGCGCATCTTGCAGGGTCCGTGAAGAATCGAACGGCTGCTGTGCGGCAACCACCGCGCTGTCCTGTGCGGCAATTTTCATGCCCGCCGGAGTGATGCCCGGGTTGAAGAACGCGCTTGTCATCGCGCGCAGCACCGAACCCGCCGACGATGCCGGCACGCTGGCGCCGATCATCGAAATATCCGGATACACTTCCAGCGACAGCGATCCGCCCAGCCGGTTTACGATTTCGCTGAGCGACGATCCGCCGGTAGGCTGTGAAGCCGCGGCTGCCGCGAGCGCCAAACGCGCGATGCCCGGCGACTTCAAATCGTAGCCCGCGGCGGGAACGCGAAACCACAGCTCGATTGCAGCGGTGCCGGCGGTGGGATCAACGCGCGATGTTATGAGTTGCGCTTGCGCGGGTGCGCCCAGTGCCGACGCTAGGAAAAGAACGGCCGCCGCACCGCGCACGGCCTCGGCGATCATGCCGGTTCCGGCGAGATTTTGGGCGGCAGGCGTTTGGGCTTTTCGGCGCGTTTCGGCTCTTCGGCTACCGGTGAAGGCGGAACGGGTTTGGTCTCCGATTCGGCAACGCCGCGATCGAACGGCCGGTTTTCCAAGATCGCTTTGACCTCTTCGGCTTCGACCGTTTCGTATTCCAGCAGCGAAGCGACCATGCGTTCGACTTTGTCCCAGTTCTCGAGCAGCAACGTCCGTCCGCGATCGTAACAGCTCTCGATAATGCGCCGCACTTCGGCGTCGATCTTCGAAGCGATCTCTTCGGAGTAGTTGCGCTCTTCGCCCAGATCGCGCCCGAGGAAGACCTGGTGGTTTCCGCGTCCGTACTGGATCGGTCCGAGCGTGTCGGACATGCCGTACTGCGTCACCATGCGGCGCGCGAGTTCGGTGGCTTTCTCGAAGTCGTTGCTGGCGCCGGTCGTCACGTCTTTGAACTTGATCTCTTCGGCTAAACGTCCGCCCAGCGAGAACATGACGACGCCGAGCAGCTCTTCTTTCGTCCGGCTATGCCGATCGTCTTCAGGCAACGACCACGTTATTCCGAGCGCGACGCCGCGCGGAATGATCGTGACCTTATGGATCGGGTCGCCTTTTTCGGTCAAGCTTCCGACGATCGCGTGCCCCGACTCATGGTAGGCGGTGATCTCTTTTTCTTTTTGCGACATCACGATCGAACGGCGTTCCGGGCCGACCATCACGCGGTCGATCGCCTCGTCGCAATCGTTCATCTCGATTATCGTCTTGTTGCGCCGCGCCGCGAGCAGCGCGGCTTCGTTCAACAAGTTCTCGAGGTCGGCGCCCGAGAAACCAGGCGTGCGTTTCGCAAGCGTTTCGAGCGCGACTTCCTTACCGAGCGGCTTGTTGCGCGCGTGTATCTCGAGGATCTTTTGACGGCCCCGGACGTCGGCGCGATCGACGACGATCTGGCGGTCGAAGCGGCCGGGACGCAGCAGCGCCGGATCCAAGACGTCGGGACGATTCGTGGCGGCGATCAAAATGACGCCGGTATTTTGGTCGAAGCCGTCCATTTCGACCAGCAGTTGATTCAGCGTCTGCTCGCGCTCGTCGTGTCCGCCGCCCAAACCCGCGCCGCGCTGGCGGCCGACCGCATCGATTTCATCGATGAACACGATGCACGG
>PLLF01000051.1:19788-51612 GCA_003140855.1 Vulcanimicrobiota bacterium | reverse complement strand
GGAAGATGACGGACTGTTGGGGGGCGGGGCTTTGGAGAGCGGCTGCGAGCGCCGAAGGGGGGTGGGTAAGGTAGCCTGCGGTCACGAGGCTTAAGGTGAGGGCGCCTGCGGCAATCAGCTCGCACGCGCGCCGGGGACTGTGTCCTATCAACCCAATTCCTTTCTGCAACAACCCATGGCGGGGCTAAAGGCGGCTTACAAGCTGCCCTTCAAGTCGGCAGGGGTTAGCGGTCGGTTTCGGCTGACGGATCCAGAGCGGACACGCCATGAACTTTTCCTGAGAGTGCCGGAGCCTCGGAAGGCGTCCGGCAGTTCCCGGGCACTATACCATGTCTTTACGAAGGCCGGCCTATGCCAAAAGTCACATTGGAAGCAGGAGCCCCCTCTTTTTGCTGGAGGCACGGCCGAGCGTTCCCTGAATAGATGACGCTCCCCATGAGAGTCGGCTTTTTTACAGAGGTGTATCGCCCGATCATCAACGGGGTCGTGGCGTCGGTCGACAACCTGGCAGAGGGTTTGCGCGCGTTGGGACACGAGGTCCACTGCTTTGCGCCGCACATCCCGGGCTCCGATGAGGACGATGGGGCGCTGCGGATGCCGTCGCTCCCGTTGCCGATGTCCACCCCGTACCGCTTGACGGTGCCGGTCGTCAGCCGCCGCAACCGGCGAGGCATCATCAACCATCTGGACGTGGTTCATGCGCATTCGCCGTTCGTGACCGGATGGATGAGTGTGCGCTATGCGCGGCGCCTGCACGTGCCGCTCGTTTACACCTACCACACGCGGCTGGAAGAATACGTGCACTACTTGCCGTTCGATCCCAAAGCGACGCGGTATGCCGCCTCTACGCTGACGCGCAGTTTCGCGAATTTGGCGGACGCGGTGATCGTGCCGACGCCCGCGATGCGCCAGCGCCTGGCGGAAATCGGCGTCACCGCGCACATCGAAGTCGTACCGAGCGGCATCGATTTAGAACATTTCGGTTCGGGGAAAATGCGCGCCGATCTGCGCCGATCGTTAGGGACGAAATTCGGCGAACGCTTATTGCTTTTCGTCGGGCGCCTGGGCCGCGAAAAGAACGTCGAGCTGTTGCTGGATGCGCTCACGCTGACAAGAGTGCCCGCGCGTTTGGCAATTGCCGGCGACGGTCCGGAACGCGAGACGCTGGAAGCGCATGCGCGCGAGCTTGGAATAAGCGACCGCGTGCGATTCTTAGGCGAGCTCGAGCGCGCCGATCTGCCCGACCATTATGCGAGCGCCGACGCGTTCGTTTTTCCGAGCGTCAGCGAAACGCAAGGGCTCGTGCTGGTGGAAGCGATGGCCGCAGGGACCCCCGTCATCGCAGCCGACGCGGACGTCGTGCGCGAGGTGCTCGCGGGTGAAGGACGGCTTGTTTCGCTTTCGGCGCAATCGTTCGCGGAGGCGATCGACGCGCTTCCGGCTGAGCCGCCCGCCCAAGAGATCGCTCGCAGCCGCGCTGCCGCGGCGGCATTCGGAATCGACCGGCAAGCGCGCCGCGTGGCCGCGCTTTACGAGGCGTTGCGGGCCCGCGAAGTTCAAGCCGCAGCGCCTTGACTCGAACATACGTTCGATGTACGATAGAGTCATGAGAGCGGTAAATGCGTCCGTCGGGTATGCGGCGGATGACGCGGGCAACGGCGTTGCTTACGTTCGCATGAGCCTCAAGGAAGGCGGCCCCCGGGTGTTGCGGGTCGCGTTCAGAGTGCAGCGTCAGCCGGCCTTATCGGGCCGCGAGGCCGGGTATGCCGCGCTGACCGCAGTCTGCGCCGCCGTGCGACGCCGCGGTTTGGATCTCGTACGATTCGCCGTTGACGACGCCGCGCTGATCGCGGACTTGCAAAAACCCGACAACGTGCCGCCTCCGCTCGCGATGCCCTACGTTCGTCTGGGCTGTGCGCTCAATCAATTCCGGAGGTATGAAATCGCCGCACTGCCGGCGAGCGATGCCGACTTAACGGCCCGCGCTCGTTCGGAAGCGGCAATGCACGTCGCCGCCTAGGTGGCGAGTTTGCGCCGCTTGCGCGCGGATGAATTGCCCGCCGGCACGGTCGATTTGGCAAAAGCGCTGATCGGGTGCGTGCTCGTCCGCAACGCCCCCGAAGGCGGCAGCGCGGGGCGGATCGTCGAAACAGAAGCTTATGTCATCGGCGATCCGGCCTCGCATGCCTACCGCGGAAAGAGCCGGCGCAATGCCTCGATGTTTTTGGCCGCGCACCGCGCGTATGTGTACAAAATCTATGGCACGTCTTTTTGCATGAACGTTACCAGCGAACGCGCAAACGAGGGCGCTGCCGTATTGGTGCGCGCGCTCGAGCCGCTGGCGGGCTTGGATCTGATTGAGCGCAGGCGGCGCACGACGCGCGCGATCGATCTCTGTCGGGGACCCGGCCGGTTGTGCCAGGCCTTGGCGATCGATGCGGCGCTCGACGGCGTCGATCTGTTGCGCGGCCGCGAGCTCTGGCTCGCCGCGGCGTCAGCCGATCCGCGGCCGCTCGGAACCAGCCGGCGAATCGGAATAACTAAAGCCTCGCGGCGGAGGCTGCGTTTCTTCGAACGGGGCAATCCATTTGTAAGTGGTCCAAAGAAAATGTCATGGTGAGCCTGTCGAACCACCCCCGAGCAGCAACCGAAGGTTGCGTTGTCGAGGGGCGAGCTTGAAGCAGAAGGATGCCTGTGCTATAGTTTGGGCGTCGCGACGTACGGTTAGAACCTCCGCGACGCATACGTTTCCCCCGCTCACGCCCTACGAGTCCGGCAGCCTCGCCCGATCGTTTGGTTATGCGGCGTGCGCGACTCTACGAGAGAGAAAATCCACTGCAATTCGAACATCGTCCCAACAATGACGGCCGTCCCGGCGGAGGACGCCGCCGCCGTTCGCGACGCCATCGCCAATTTGGCAACAATCCCGCTCCGCATTTCGAGCACTTCCCGGCGGTCACCGAGCAGGCGATTCCGCAGCTGCTCACGGCCGAAGAGCTTTCTGAAAAATCGAAAGCCGATCTGAACACGCTCGCCAAAGAGTTCGAGATCGACTCGCCGCTCAAACTCAAAAAAGAAGAGTTGATCCCGAAAATCATGGAGATCCAGGCGCAGCGCACGGGTCTCGAGAGCGCCAACGGCGTGCTCGACATTCTGCCCGAAGGCTACGGATTTTTGCGCCGCGACGGCTATGTGATCGGCCCCGAAGACGTCTACGTCAGCCAGACGCAGATCCGGCGCTTCGAACTGCGCCGCGGTGACTTAGTGGACGGGCAAGTGCGCCGTCCTAAAGACAACGAGAAGTATTTCGGTCTGATCCGCGTTGACCACATCAACGGTTTGCTGCCCGAGGAAAGCCGCGGCCGCAGTCTTTACGAAAAAGGCACGCCGATCTATCCGAACGAGCGGTTCCGTCTTGAGGTGCGCTCGACGCAACTCTCGACGCGCGTCATCGATCTGTTCTGTCCGATCGGCAAAGGCCAGCGCGCGCTCATCGTATCGCCGCCCAAAGCCGGCAAGACGACGCTGCTCAAGAATATCGCCAACTCCATTTCAATCAATCATCCCGAGGCGCACATCATCGCACTGCTCGTTGACGAACGCCCTGAAGAAGTCACCGACATGCAGCGGACGATCGATGGCGAAGTCGTCGCGTCAACGTTTGACGAGCACCCCGAAAATCACACCGCGGTTGCCGAACTGACGATGGAGCGCGCCAAGCGCCTTGTCGAAATCGGCAAAGACGTGGTGATCTTGCTCGACTCGATCACGCGTCTCGCACGCGCTTACAACCAAGTCATTCCGACCTCCGGACGAACGCTGTCGGGCGGTTTGGACACCGCCTCGCTGCACAAACCGAAACGTTTCTTCGGCGCGGCGCGCAAGATCGAAGAGGGCGGCTCGCTCACGATTGTCGCCACGGCGCTGGTCGAGACCGGTTCCAAAATGGACGACGTCATCTTCGAAGAGTTCAAAGGCACCGGCAACATGGAACTCAACCTGACGCGCAAACTCGCGGAGTCGCGAATCTTCCCGGCGATCGACATCAAACGCTCGGGTACGCGTCACGAGGAGTTACTGCTCAGCGAAGACGAGATGCGCAAAATCTGGATGCTGCGGCGCGCCACCAGCGTGCTCAACAGCGGCGACATCACCGAGATCATCCTCGACAAGATGGCGCAGACGCGCACCAACGACGAGTTCTTGCAGTCCGTCACCAAGGAAGCGCTCTCGCTGTCGCGCGGCTATAACGAAGAAGGCAACGGAAAGTACTAGCCCCTGTGCACGGCTTCGTTGGGCATGCCCGGCGAAGACACTCAAAAGCCGCCCTCCATGGCGGCTTTTTGTTTGAGCGCTTTTTCGAGAAAACAAAGTTTTGAAGTCGGCATCCAGCCGAGCTCGAAAAAGTCGCACACTTCGCCGGACATGCCCAACGAAGCCGTGCAAAGGGAATGCTCGATGCTGATGACGGAGGTAGCGCCGTGGCCATGAGGTTGCAGAAGTACTTGGCGCACGCCGGCGTCGCGTCGCGGCGCGCGGCCGAAGAGCTGATCGTTGCGGGCAAGGTTCGCGTCAACGGTAAAGTCGTGCGCGAGCTCGGGACGAGCGTGGAAGAAAGCGATAAGGTTGCCGTCGACGGTAAGCCCGTCGCGCTGCCGAAAACGCATACGTACATCGTTTTGAACAAGCCGATCGGAGTCGTGACAACGATGCGCGATCCGGAAGGGCGGCGCACCGTGAGCGACCTGTTGCCCAAGGGATTGCCGCGCATCGTTCCCGTCGGCCGGTTGGATTACGATACCGCCGGCGTTTTGCTGTTGACCAATGACGGCGAGCTGGCGCACGTGCTGACGCATCCGCGTTTTGGTGTAGAGAAGACGTACCGGGCCGTCGTGAAGGGGCAGCTTTCTATGGACGAGCTCGAACGGCTGCAGCGCGGAATGCGGTTGGAAGATTTTCGTGCATCCGGTGCGCGCGTGAAAGTGGTCGCGTCGCCGAGCGATCGAACGGTCTTGGATATTACGATTCACGAAGGGCGCAACCGCCAGGTGCGGCGCATGCTTGAAGCCGTCGGCCATCCGGTACGCGAGCTGTGGCGGCTGCGCTTCGGTCCGATCGCGCTCGGGACGCTTGCGCCGGGACGCAGCCGGCCTGCGACGGCACGGGAACTCGCCCGTTTGCGCGAATTGCTGCGATAGTATGGACAGGCTGGCGGCTCTTCCGAATACATATAAACTCGTGCGGCGCGATGCGCGCTCGAATCGCACGATCGTTCGGCTGCCCAATGGCGCGAGCTTCGGCGGCGAGGTTCTGGCGATCTGCGCGGGGCCGTGCAGCGTCGAGTCGCGCGAGCAAATCGAAGCGACCGCACAAGCCGTCGCCGCGCACGGCGCCAACGTGCTGCGCGGCGGCGCTTTCAAGCCGCGCACTTCGCCCTACGCGTTTCAAGGTTTGGGGGCTGAGGGCCTAAAGCTGCTGCGCGATGCGGCCGATCGTTTCGGCATGTCGGTCGTGACCGAGGTGCTCGATCCGCGCGAGGTGCCGCTGGTCGCGCAGCATGCCGACATGCTGCAAATCGGCACGCGCAACATGCAAAACTTCACCCTCTTGCGCGAGGTTGGCGACGCGCATAAACCGGTGCTGCTCAAGCGCGGACTCTCGGCGACGATCGAAGAGTGGCTGCTGGCCGCAGAGTATCTCTTGGTCGCGGGTAACTCCGACGTCGTGCTTTGCGAGCGCGGCGTGCGTTCGTTCGACTCGGCCACGCGCAATTTGCTCGATCTCGCCGCGGTCCCGCTGGTGCATAGTCTCTCCCATTTACCGGTTATCGTTGACCCGTCGCACGGAACCGGTCTTGCGAAGCTGGTCGCACCGATGGCGGCAGCGGGCGTTGCCGCCGGAGCCGACGGTTTGCTCGTCGAGGTGCATCCGGATCCGCCCGCGGCGGCCTCGGATGGTCCGCAATCGCTGACCTTCGAGCAGTTCGAATCGTTGATGGCCCACCTGCGGTCCGTTGCGGCTGCGGCCGGCCGTCAGCTGCCGGCCGCCACGCTAGCAGCTTGACCGCTTAGGAGGGGAGCGTCAGCATCCCGCCGCATGGCAAGCGACGAACGTCGTTTGAACTACGTTTATCCGCGGTATCAAGGCTACGCTCCGCGGCCTTCATTATAAAACACGATCACGAGGTTTAATCGAACGTATGATTCGGATCACCCGCATGACAGCGGCCGCCGCGGCCGTTATCGTTTCCGCCGCAATCGTCTCGCCGGCGAAGGCACAATATGCCAACGCCTTTTCGCCCGCTAAACTGATCCACCAAGCCCAGACATCTGTTCCCATCGCCGGGAACGGCACGGTGGTCCTTCAGGTTGAAGTGAGTGCGGACGGCAGTCACAAAGTCACGCACATTATTCGTTCGACGAATCCGGCCGACAACGCCGCGGCGATCGACATCGCAAAAAACTCGACCTATCGCCCGCAACACCGCGGAAAGACGCCCGTCACCGGTTTTTACGATTTCACGATCGTCTTCCACGGTAAGAGCGTTGCTTCAAACGGCAGTATGATCGTGACGGGCGCTTCGGCGTCGATCGACAAATTGATCCACGCCGGAAAGTACAGCCAAGCAAAAGCGGCGGTGCAGCAGGCGCTTGCGTCCAAACCGAACGATCCGACGTTGAACCAACAGCTCGCTACGGTGGATTACTTCCTGAACGACTATCCCGGCGCAGCGGCAGCCTTCGACAAAGTCTCCAGCATCGCCAAGCCGTTCTTGCAGGTTGCGGCGCAATCGTATGCGATGGCGGCCGTAAGACTTTCTCCCACGGATAGCACTTCCGCCGTTAATTACGCGCAGAAGGCCGTCACACTGGCGCCGTCGGGCGGAACCTATTACATCTTAGGATCGGCGCAAGTTCAAGCCGGCAATGCAGCTGCAGCCATTCCGAATCTGCAGAAGGCGCGGTCGCTGGCGCTGGCCGACAAGAAGACCGACCTAAAGTCGAAAGTGAACATCGACTCCGCTCTGCTCCAGGCGTATATCAAGGCAAACGATACCGCCGCGGCGCAGCCGATCGAAACCGAAATCACACAATTGGACCCCGGCAACACGACCGTGAAGCGCATGATCGGGAACCAGTATCTGGCAGCCGGCAACGATGCGTCCAAGGCCGGCAAACACGAGGACGCTTTAAACGACTTCTTAACCGCCGCAAAACAGGGCGATAAGGATGTTGCGGTCACAGGCTACGCTTCCGCGGCGTTGGAAGAGAACACACTCATTAGTGCTCAGAGAACCGCCGGCGTACCCAACGACTATTTGACGAAGATGAAGCCCTACGCGGACCAAGCGCTGGCTATCAACCCGAATGACGCGCTCGCAAATTACGCGTACGGCGTCGCCATGGCCGGGGCATGGATAGTCGGCGGAAAGAATAAGGCCGAGTTCAAGAGCGAAGCGCTGACGTCGCTCAACAAGGCCAAAGCCGAGGCACAGGCGCAAGGCAACATGAGCCTTGCGTTCAACATCGACAAGTTCATACAGCAGTACATCCAAAAATGACGAGGACTTTCCGTAGGGGTAGGCCAATGAGGCGCCTTTCTAAAGCGCACATGCGTACCCGCGGAACGGGAGGACGAAAATAGTGTTTGGCGGTTTCATGGCATTCATGCTAAAGGGCGGCTGGGATATGTGGCTGCTCTTGATCATATCGATAACCGGCTTGGCCGTGGTTATCGAACGTTTGTGGTTCTTCGCCCAACAGCACGGCGATACTAAGGGCCTGCTGGGAGAGATCGGGCGGAAGATTTCTCAGGATGACATCGATGGGGCGATCAAAGTCTGCCGCAACCAGCGCGGCATGCTGCCCAAGATTTTGGAGTTCGGGCTCCTGCGCGGCGAGAAGAACCGCGCCGACATTACCGACGCGCTCTCGATCGCGCTGATGGAACACCTCAATTCGCTGGAACGCAATCTCGCCATCATCGGTACGATTGCAGTCATTTCACCATTCGTCGGTCTGTTCGGCACCGTCTTGGGCATCATCAAGGCCTTCGACGACATCGCGCTCAAGGGTAACTCGACCCCGTCGGTCGTCGCGGCCGGCGTTTCGGAAGCGCTGATCACGACTGCCAGCGGTTTGATTATCGCCGTCATCGCGGTCGTATTCTTCAACTACTTCAAGAGCCGTATCAAGACGTACAATCAAGAGATGATTGTGGCAGCTAATCAAATGGCGGAAATGCTCCACTTCCACAACACCGGCGCGCCGATACCGACGGATCTGTACCAACCGACCGGCGCCACCACCACGTAACTCAGTAGGAAGCGCTATGAGTTTGCTGTCCGCGAAACAGGACGAAGACGTGATGGCGGAGATCAACATCACGCCCTTTACGGACGTGCTATTGGTGCTGCTGATCATCTTTATGATTCTAGCCGCGCTGCTCACGCCGCCCGGCTTCGAAAAAGAGTTGCCCAACAACAATAACACCAGCAATCCGACGCCGCCGAAGAAGAACGAAATCGCGGTCTTAGTCAACAGTAAGGGCGTGATCTTCGTCGACGGCGTAAAGACCGACGAAACCGGCATTTATGCCGTTATGGCGACCGACCGGCTAAAACGCGGCAACAAGCACGTTTCGGTCACCGCCGATGCGAAGGCACCGTACGGCATCATCATCCGGATTCTCGACGCAGCGAGGGACGCGGGTCTCGAAGACGTCGGATTCGTAACTTCATAACTGCAGAGGTGAGATAACCCGTGGCTGTATCCACAGGCCAAGGCGACGAAGAAGTCATGTCGACCATCAACATCACGCCCTTCACGGACGTGCTGTTGGTACTCCTGATTATCTTCATCATCTTGGCGTCGGTCACCAAAGAGCCGCCGTTGCCGTTGGCACACAACAAACAAAAAGTGTTTCCGTCGCAGATCCTCGTGTTTGTCGACGACAAGAATAGAATCACGATCGGCTCGAATGTCGTGGTTATTCAAGATGCCAAGGCCGCGTTTGCCGATCTTCAAGCTAATACGGGCGGCCATTTCAAGACCGTCATCATCAAGGCCGATCCCAAGGCGAGCTATGGAACTGTTTTGCAAGTGATGGACGCCGCCAAATCGCAGAACTTGACACAGTTCGGCTTAGCCAATAAACCCGAGGGAAGCAAGACCTAGTGCCCCACCAGATGATCACCGGGGGTGGACGCGTACGCAGCTTCATCGGCTGGGCGTTTGTGTTCGCACTTGGCATCCATCTTATTTTCGCGGGTTTCTTCCCCAAGCTGAAATCATCTAACGAAGACCAGCAAGTCGAAAAAGTTTCGGTCACCAAGAAGATCATTGTAAAGGTGCCGACTCCGCCGCCGCCCACGCCGACACCGCCTCCGACTCCGACGCCGCCGCCCAACGCGACGGCTCCGCCGGCACAAAACCCTCAGCCTAAGCTGCAGTTGAACGTGCCCAAGACGAGCAGCAAGAACGCAAACTCGAGTAACACGAACCCGTACGTCCGTCCCGTTTCGGGATCCGAAAACGGCGTGCCGGCAGGCCAAGGCACCGCGGCGCCGCATGCCGCAGCGCCGGTCGGAACGCCCAAGCCGGCTTGCAGAAATCCGTATCAGGATGCGACGGTCGTTCAGCAAGTCTCGCCCGACTATCCCGAAACCGCGCGCGAACTCGGCCTCGGGCAGGTAACGGTGCAAGTGAAAGTGACGGTCAGCCCTAGCGGCAGCCTCGTCGGCTCTTCGATTTTCCAAAGCGGCGGCAACATGGCGCTCGATCAAGCCGCGCTCTCGGCGGCGCGCCAGTCTACATATTCGTCGAAGGTCGTGAACTGCGAACCGGTAACGGGCGACTACCTGTTTAAGGTCACATTCGACCCGAACCAGTAATCAAAACCCGCAAAATTCTCCTCGCCGCGCTGGCGATCTCGATCCTCCTCCACTTGATCCTGGCAATCTATTGGCATTCGCCAATCACGCACTCGCAATTTGAAGAGCAGCTCGCGAACGTGCGCATCGTTCAGATCGTGCGACGCACGCCCGCGCCTCCGCAAACGCCTGCGCCCAAACCGTTGCAAACGGTGCGGCCGATCGTGTCGAAGTCACACTCGCATATCGCATTGCCGCATGTAACGTCGCGTGGCGGAAAAAACGCAAGGGGTGCGCCCGCCGTCGCTCCGCCAACTCCCCGCCCGGTTGCTACGGCCACAATCTCAGCCGCCGGCTGCGTTCGTCCGAATGCAACGCCCGGGGTCAGCGCAACGCCCGAGGTTGCGGACATCGCCGCCGCGGCGCGCGCGAGCCGCGTAAGCGGCATCGCGGCGATCAACGTGTCGCTCGATCCCGCGGGCAACGTTACGGATGCAAAGGTCGCGCGTTCGACCGGGAACGATGGGCTGGACGCAAGCGCGATTGCGATGGCCCGCAATGCCAGTTACACGCCGCAGTACGTCGGATGCAAAGGCATCGCCGCAACGTATACGTTTACCGTGAGGTTTGTGGCTTGGTGACCGTATGACGTTCCTGCAAGCGATGGCCCTCGCACTGTTGCAAGGTGTAAGCGAACTCTTCCCGATCAGCAGCCTGGGGCAGACGATTCTGATTCCCGCGCTGCTGCACTGGCATTTCAATCGCTCTGACCCGTCGTTTCTGGCATTCGTAACGGTGCTGCATTTGGGAACGGCGGTGGCGCTGGTCGTCTACTATCGAACGACGTGGCTGCGGATCATGCGCGCGTTTTTCGCCAGCGTCTTGCGCGGCAAGATCGGCGACGATTCCAACGAGAAGCTGGCGTGGCTGCTGATCGTCGGAACGGTTCCGGTTGGCATACTCGGCGTGCTGCTCAAGGATACGGTGCAGAAATTCTTCGGAAGCGCCGAGGTGGCGGCGTTGTTCCTGATGTTAAATGCAGGTGTCATGTTTCTGGGCGAATGGCTGCGCAAGCGGCAGAAGACGCAGTTGGGGCGGACGGACAAACCGGTGGCGTCGCTCTCGTGGGCGCAGAGCGCCGGCATCGGCGTCGGGCAAGCGCTGGCGCTGTTTCCCGGGATATCGCGTTCGGGCGCGTCGATGGTCGCGGGCTTGATCTGCGATTTGGATCATGAGGACGCCGCTCAATATTCGTTCCTGTTGGCGACGCCGGTGATTCTGGCTGCCGGGCTATTCGAGATTGGAGACTTGAGGGGACCGGGAAGTCACGGTGTGCTCGTCCAAGCGGTTATCGGCGGAGTTCTCGCCGGGATAGCCGCGTACGCTTCGGTTGCTTTTTTAGTCCGATATTTTCGCCGCAACGATCTCCGTCCGTTCGGCTGGTACTGCTTGGTTTTCGGCGCGGCCTGTTTCACACTCGCACGCTTAGGAGTGATTCATTGAAAGTTCTCGCAATCGTTCTGTTCGTCGTCTTTGTCGTGGCCGCGGTGTTGGCGTTTACGGGCGCCGCGAATTTCTCGCACCTGCTCGGCTTCGATGGCCAGCGGCACGTCAAGCACGGCATCGTTTACGCGGTGCTCGCCGTTTTAAGCTTGCTTTGGATGCGCATGGCTCCGGCCAGGTAAATGCAGCATTTCGGCCCCGGCGGCGATCTGAAGATGGTCGACGTTTCGCATAAGGATCACACGGTGCGAACCGCGCGCGCGCAAGCTCGCGTGCGCCTTGGAGCCCAAGCAGCCAAGGCTTTACGCGACGCGACGCTTGCAAAGGGTGACGCGCTCGTTGCGGCTCAACTCGCCGGCGTCATGGCTGCGAAACAAACGCCGGCGTTGATCCCGCTGGCTCATGCCATTCCTCTGGGCGCCGTCAGCGTCGAGTTTACGTGGGATGGAGATGTGCTGAGTATCGAAGCCGTGGCTCGTACAACGGCGCAGACGGGCGTTGAGATGGAAGCGATGGTCGCTGCGGCGATTGCCGCTTTGACGATCTACGACATGACCAAAGGGATCGAAAAAGGCATCACGATCGAGTCGGTGCGCTTGCTGGAAAAAACCAAGTGAAAACAGCGCTGATCGTGCTCTCCGATCGCGCGGCGTCGGGGGAACGCCCGGATGCGTGCATTCCGATAATGCGCGAACGCTTGGGAGCCGAGTATCAGATCGTGCGAGAGACCGTGCTGCCCGACGACGCCGGCGCGCTGCAAGCCGAACTGATCGATCTGTGCGATTCCGGCAAGGCGTCGCTGGTGCTGACGAGCGGAGGAACGGGCCTCTCTCCGCGCGATCGCACGCCGCAAGCCACCGCTGCGATTCTCGATTATGAAGTGCCGGGCATCGCGGAAGCGATTCGCGCTGCCTCGATCGCGATCGTTCCAACTGCGATGCTCTCCCGCGCTCTGGCGGGCGTCCGGCACCGCACGCTTATCGTAAATCTTCCGGGAAGCCCGAAAGCGGTCGCCGAGACGCTCGGCGTGGTATTGCCGGTTCTGCCGCACGCGATCAGGCAATTGAACGGAGAAATCGACCACGGTTAAGCGGCGGTGACGTTCGCACAAGCGCACGCTTATGTTTTGGAACTCGTAAGCGAGACGGGATCGCGCAGCGAGCCCTACCGGCTCGACCGGATGCGCAGGTTCCTTGAAGAGCTCGGCAATCCGCAGGAGCGTTATCCTACGATTCACGTTGGCGGAACGAGCGGAAAAGGCTCGACCTCGGTGATGATCGCGTCGGCGTTGAGCGAGGCGGGCAAACGCACCGGGCTGCACACCAAGCCGCACTTGCGTTCGGTTGTGGAGCGCGCAAAAATTGACGGCGCACCGGTTTCAGAAGAACGCTTCGCCGAGTTGATCGAGGCGCTGATTCCGGCTATGGATCGCATTGCCGTCGAGTTTACGCGCCCGTCGTATTACGAGACGCTGCTCGCCCTGACGTTTCTTTATTTCGCACAAGAAGAAGTGGACGTTGCGGTGATCGAGGTCGGCGTCGGCGGAAAGTTGGACGGCACCAACGTGCTGCATCCGCTCGTGAGCCTCATCACCAACGTAGGACTCGATCATACCGACATTCTTGGCGACACCGTGGAGCAAATCGCGGCGGATAAAGCCGGCATTGCTAAACCGGGCGTGCCGCTCTTGAGCGCGGTCGATCGCCCCGAAGCGCGCGCGGTCATTGAAGCACAGTGCGCGAAAGTTGGGGCGCCGTTCCTGTTCGTTCCCGACTTGGTAAAAATCCAAGAAGCCGAAGCGGAAACGTCCGGTCAGCGTTTCACGCTGAAAACCCCCGA
This sequence comes from Vulcanimicrobiota bacterium, assembly GCA_003140855.1. Lineage (GTDB taxonomy): Bacteria > Vulcanimicrobiota > Vulcanimicrobiia > Vulcanimicrobiales > Vulcanimicrobiaceae > Rubrimentiphilum. The sequence goes on along the minus strand of PLLF01000051.1, from coordinate 38,399 downwards.
GGCGAAATACCGGATCGAGTTGCCGCTGCTCGGTGAATTTCAGCAGCGCAACGCGGCTTGCGCGGTGCTCGCGCTCGAACAGCTCCCGCCGAGATTGCGGCCGGCGCGCGACGACGTCGAACGCGGCTTAGCGCACGTTGATTTGCCGGGGCGCATGGAATATTTTCCGACGCATCCGGCCGTGATTTTCGACGTGGCGCACAACCCGGATAAAGCCGAAAATCTCGTGCGGTCGCTGCGCGCGCTTTTTCCCGATAGACGCTTTACGTTCGTCATCGCGATCGGCGAGAGCAAGGATGCCGGCGAAATCTTGCGAGTGTTTGCGCAGGTGCCCGCGACGCTGATTTTCACGTCGTTCGAAGCGCGCGGGCGAGCGGCGGCGAAGCCGCAACGTTTGGCAAATATCGCCGAAACGGCAGGCCTATGGGGGCGCGCCGTCACCGATCCGGTGGAAGCGTTCACCATTGCGCGGCGCAACGCGAGTAGCGACGAGATCGTCGTCGTGACGGGCTCGACGTTCGTCGTTGCCGAGCTACGCGAATGGTGGATGGAGAATGTCGTTGCAAGCCGCGCCGCACACTAGAGGCTCTCTCCGCCTGCGCGGCCGCGCGCTTGTGTGGGGCCTGCGCACCTATATTATGGGCATCGTCAACGTCACGCCCGACTCTTTTTCGGGGGACGGCATCGAAGAGCCGGATCTGGCGGTCGCCTATGCGCAGACGCAGTTGGAAGACGGCAGCGACATTTTGGACATCGGCGCCGAGTCGACGCGCCCCGGCCACCAGCCGGTGAGCGAGCAAACGGAGATTGCGCGCCTGGCTCCGGTAATTGCGAACATCCGCGGGCATTCGCCGTCGGCCATTCTTTCCGTCGACACGTACAAACCGGCCGTCTTACAAGCCGCTTACGGCGTGGGCGCCGACATGCTCAACTCCATCTGGGGACTACCGGCCGAACTGCTCGCCGCGGCGTTGGAACACGGGATGCCGGTGGTCGTCATGCATAACAAGACCGAACCGCATTACGACGGTGACGTGATGGATGAAGTGCTTCCGTATTTGGAAGACGCCGCCGCCAGGGCGGTGCGCGCCGGCATGCCGGCCGAGCATGTGATCCTCGACCCAGGGATCGGCTTCGGCAAGAGCGCCGATCACAACCTACGCGTCTTGCAGCAGCTTCCACGCTTGGTCGAGCTCGGTTTTCCGACGCTCATCGGGGCTTCGCGCAAGTCGACGATCGGTAAAATAACCGGGCGCGATCCGGCAGATCGCGTTTATGGCACCGCGGCTACGACCGCGCTTGCGATTGCCGCCGGGATCGACATCGTGCGCGTCCACGACGTTTCACAAACGCGCGATGTGGTAAGTGTGGCCGACGCGATTATCCGGAACTGGAGGCCGGCCGGGTGGACGTAATGCGGATCGACGGTATTCGCGCGTTCGGCCGTCACGGCGCCGATCCCGGCGAACGCGATACCGCTCAACCATTCGACGTCAACGTCGTTCTCGAACTGGACTTGCGGCCGGCGGAGCAAAGCGACAACTTGAAAGATGCTGTCGACTATGCCGTGGTGCGCAACACGATCGCCGAGATCGTTGAATCGACGTCGTTCCGCTTGATCGAACGTTTGGCGGCGGAGATCGCGCGCGCTGTGTTGGACGATGCGCGCGTGGCGCACGCCGAGATCACCGTCGCCAAGCCGGGCATATTGCAAGGCGCGACGCCGGGCGTGACGCTCCGCCGGGCAAATCCCAAATTTCACGCATGGCCCGAGCCGGAATAGGCGTCGGTTCGAATCTTGGCGATCCGGCCGCTAACGTGCGCGCCGGAATCGCGGCGCTTGCCGAAGTCGGAACCGTAGCGGCATCTTCACGGCTCTATCGCACGAAACCGTGGGGACGAACGGACCAGCCGGATTTTTGTAACGCCGCCGCAATCGTCGAAACGGAGCTTTCACCGCACGATCTGTTGCAGCGAATCAAGGAATTGGAGCGCACGCTGGGGCGCAAGGAATCGGAACGTTGGGGGCCGCGCGCGATCGATTTCGACATATTGTTTTACGACGAGCTGCAGCTGAACGAGTCCGGGCTGCAAATACCGCACCCGCGCCTGCGAGAACGCGCGTTCGCGCTCGTGCCGCTTGCCGAAATCGACGAGCGCTACGCGGCCGCTGCAGCCAACCTGCCTGCAGCGGAACGCGCATCTGTGGAGGCGAACCCGTAGGCCTCCATGCCTGGAAATAACGTGGTGGAACGCGTGCGCGCGCTCGTGCAGACGTTCTTAGAAACGGATCTGGTGCGGCTGCGCATTGAGCGCGACGGCGGCCACGTCGAGCTGCGCCGGCGTGCGAGTTCGCGGCTCGCAACAGCCGAAACGGCCGAGCCGCAGACGCAGGGTCCCCCGGCTGAAAACTTGGACGAGATAAAATCCGATCTCGTTGGGATTTTCCGGTTCAGCCGGCCCGCGCCCGTCATTGGTGAGCTGCTCGATGCCGACCGCGAGCTCGCCTATGTCGAAGCGCTCGGGATTCGCAACCCGGTTCGCTCACTCGGTTCAGGACGCTTGGTTTCCGTATGCTGCGATGACGGGCAGCCGGTCGAATATGGGCAAACGCTTTTCGAGGTAGCGCGTGTTTAAGAAAGTTTTGATCGCTAACCGCGGTGAGATCGCGTTACGCATCAACCGTGCCTGCCGCGAACTGGGCGTGAAAACCGTGGCGATCTTTTCAGAGCCGGATCGTGAGTCGCTCCACGTACGGCATGCGAACGAGGCGTTCTGCGTTGGCCCGGGTCCGGCGGCGCGATCCTACTTGAGCATTCCGAACATCATTTCCACGGCGCTCATTACGCACTGCGACGCGGTGCATCCCGGGTACGGTTTTCTGGCTGAGAACGCGCGTTTCGCGCAAATCTGCGCCGACCACGGTTTAGCTTTCATCGGACCGCCCGCCGAAGTGATTGCCACGATGGGCGACAAAGCGACGGCGAAGCGCGTCATGCGCGAGGCGAAAGTGGAGACGACGCCGGGCACCGACATTCTGGAATCGGTCGATAAAGCGCGGCGTGCGGCTCGCGATCTCGGCTATCCCGTCTTGCTCAAAGCGACCGCCGGCGGCGGCGGGAAAGGCATGCGCGTCGTGGCGGGACCCGATCAGCTCGAGCGGGCGTTCAACAGCGCGCAGAACGAAGCCGAGGCGAGTTTTAAAGACGGCCGGCTATATATGGAGAAGCTGATCGTCAGTCCGCGCCATATCGAAGTGCAAGTCCTCGGCGACAATTTTGGGAGCATCGTCCTTTTGGGCGAGCGCGATTGTTCGGTGCAAAAGCCCTCGCACCAAAAGTTAATTGAAGAAGCGCCCGCGGCGAATCTCTCCGATAAAGCTCGCCAATCGCTGCTCGCGATGGCGCTGCGCGCCGCGCAAGCCGTGCACTACAGCAATGCGGGAACGCTCGAATTCTTGGTCAGTGGTGACCGCGTCTACTTCATGGAGATGAACACGCGCATCCAAGTCGAGCATCCCGTTACCGAGATGGTCTACAACATCGATTTGGTCAAAGAGCAGATTCGCATTGCGGCAGGCGAGCCGTTGGGATACACGCAGGCGGATCTCAAGCCGCGCGGACATGCAATCGAGTGCCGTATAAACGCCGAGGATGCGAGCAATAATTTTGCGCCGGCTGCGGGCACGGTTACCAACGTGGTTTTTCCGGGCGGTCCCGGCATCCGGGTCGACACGCACATCTATTCAGGCGCAACCGTTCCTCCATATTACGATTCGCTGCTGGCGAAAATCGTCGCGTTCGGAGAAACTCGCGAAGCCGCCATCGCGCGCATGGAACGCGCGCTTCGCGAAACGGTCATTGAAGGCGTAAATACCACGGTTGCGCAGTGCCTCGAAGTGCTCGCCACCGATGCTTTTATCAAAGGCCGCTATACGATCGACTTTCTTCCCGGCCTCATGCGCCGGGACGACGCAGCTTAGGGACCGGCATGCCTTCGCGACGTCTGGGCCGCGAGCTTGCGCTGCAAGCGCTCTTTTCAGTCGAGGTTGGGCACCGCGATCCGGCGGAAGTGCTTGACGAATATCTCGTCGCCTCGGGCGACAGCGCGCACCGCATCTTCGTGAAAGATCTCGTTTTGGGCACACTGGAGCACGCGCAGGAGAGCGACGAAACGCTGGCGCCGCTGCTGCAGCAGTGGACGATCGAACGATTGCCCACGATCGACCGTTTGCTCTTGCGTATGGCGGCCTTTGAATTGCGGCATCATCCCGAAACGCCCGAGCCCGTGGTCATCAACGAGGCGGTCGAACTTGCCAAGCGTTTTTCGACGGAAGACTCCGGTCGCTTTGTCAACGGCGTGCTCGCGTCGGTGATCAGAGGAAACGGCAGTGCGTAAAGTTCTGCGCTACACTGCAGTTGCGTTGCTCTTGCTCGTGCTTTTTCTGGCCGGCTCGATTGCCGGAGTCGTCGCCGCGTATTCGCGCAATCTTCCCGACATCAGCCGGATGGCGGACTACCAGCCGGCGCGGTCTACGAGGGTCTACGCACGCGACGGCAGTTTGCTCGCCAACTTATACAAGGAAAACCGTCTTTGGCTGCCGATCGATAAAATTCCGGCGGTTGTGCGCGAGGCGTTCATCGCCAACGAAGACCACAATTTCTATAAACATCATGGCGTGGATTTCTTCGGGATCATACGCGCGGGAATTGCCGACGTGTCGCACAAGCGCATCGAGCAAGGCGCATCGACGATCACTCAGCAGCTTGCGCGCGGGCTCTTTTACACCGATCAGCAGACGATCGCGCGCAAGATTCAAGAAGCGCTGCTTGCGATAGAGATCGAGCGCTACTACACCAAAGACGAAATTCTCGAGCGTTACCTCAACCTGATTTATCTCGGATCGGGCGCATACGGCGTGGGCGCTGCTGCGCACACGTATTTTGGGCGCGGAGCCGATTCGCTAACGCTCGGCCAAGCGGCCATGCTCGCGGGTTTGATCGCCGCGCCTTCGGATTATTCGCCGTACGTGAACCTGCCGCTCGCGCGCGAACGCGAGCTGCACGTGCTCGGCCGCATGGTTGAGAGCGGATATATTACGCAAGCGCAAGCTGATGCAGCATATCAGGCGCCGCTGCAGCTCAGCGGCCTCCGCCCGCCGGGTCTGCAAGGTTATCGCGATCCGTGGTTCACGACGTACGTTGTGGACCAACTCGAAAAAACGTTCGGAAAAGCGGCGACGTATGAAGGCGGCCTGCAAGTTTTTACCACCATCGATCCACGGATGGAAGAGATCGCGCAGAGTGCGGTCGATTGGGGCGTCGGAGCAGCTCAGTCGGAGGGCATCGGCGCGGACGAGGCTGCGCTCGTTGCGTTGCGGCCGTCTACCGGCGAAATCGTCGCGATGATCGGCGGAGCGCATTTTTCGCTGCAAAACCAATTCAACCGGGCCTGGCAAGCGCACCGTCAGCCGGGTTCATCCTTTAAAGCCTACGTCTACACAGCTGCGATCGACACGGGCATGACGCCCACCACCGTTATCGCCGACGCACCGGTCAGCTACCCGATGGGTGACGGCACGCAGTGGGCGCCGCAAGATGACGACTTCCGCTACATGGGCCCGATTTCGCTGCGCGTCGCGCTCGCGCAGAGCCGCAACATCGTCGCGGTAAAATTGCTGCAGCTGGTCGGCGTCGATCGGGTGATTCAATACGCGCACCGGATGGGAGTCGAATCTCTCCTAGAGCCCAACCTTTCGCTGGCGCTGGGCACTTCAGTGATAAGCCCGCTGGACCAGGCCAGCGGCTATTCAACACTCGCCAACCAGGGCGTGCACGTCACGCCTTCGGCATTTCGCGTGGTGAAGGATTCGTTGGGAAACGTCGTGCTCGACGATCGCTTTCCCGAGCAGACCGAAGTGGTCAGCGCGGGCACTGCCTATGTCATGACGACGATGCTCGAAGATGTGATCAATCACGGCACCGGCTATCCCAATGCCGTCATCGGCCGGCCTGCCGCCGGAAAAACGGGCACGACGACCAACTTCAGAGACGCCTGGTTCGTCGGTTACACGCCCGATTTGGTCGCGGCCGTCTGGCTGGGCAACGACAATTACCATCCGATGAGCGAATCGTACGGCGGAAATATTCCGGCACGCATTTGGGCACGCTTCATGCAAGCTGCACTCATCAATGTTGCCAAGCACGACTTCATTTTTCCGGACGGAGAAGTAGCGAAAGTCGCGAGTTGCGGGGGAGGTTACGGTGCGTATGAATACTTCTTGAGCGGCACCGAGCCGATCTCGCGATGCGGACGTGCGCGTCCGCGGCCGTCGCAATCTCCCGCGGCCGCCGCCGCCGCTGCGGTGGTGCCGGTGATCGTTCCCAACAATATGCCCCCGGCGCCGACGTTCTCTCCGGAGCCGACCGCCGCTCCGCCCGACTCGACGCCGCAGCCATACTGATGCAAGACTCGCTCTTCAAACGGCCGTCAAGCGCGCCTCCGCTCGAGACGGTGCAAAGCGTCAGCAAGATCGTCGATTACATCCGACGGATCATTTCGCAGAATAAGATTTTGGCGGGACTGCGCGTGCGCGGCGAAGTGTCGGGACTGAGCCGTCATCCCAGCGGGCGGATCTATTTCGATCTCAAGGAAGGCAACGACGTTCTGAAGTGCGTCGCGTGGGCGAGCGACGCGACCAATCTTCCGCCGTTCAAAGACGGTGACGAAATCATTGCCGGCGGCGACTACGGAACATTTTCGCAGCGCAGCCAGTACCAGCTCTTCGTAAAATCCGTCGAGCTTTCCGGAATCGGGTTGCTGTACGCGCAGTTCGAAGCGCTCAAAAAGAGATTCCGCGAGGAAGGCTTGTTCGAAGCAGATCGAAAGCGGCCGCTTCCCGAGTTCCCGCTTCGTATCGCCGTCGTATCGGCTCGAGGAAAGGGCGCAGAAGATTTCTTGCAGACCATAGCGCGACGTGCGCCGTTCATCAGCATCGAATTCATCGAAACGCGCGTGCAGGGAGACGGCGCGGAGATCGACATCGCCGAGGCAATCGACAAAGCTTCGCGGCTCAACGTGGACGTCACGGTCGTGACGCGCGGCGGCGGTTCGTATGAGGATCTCTTTCCGTTCAATCGCGAGCCCGTGGTCCGCGCGATCATGCGTTCCAAACATCCGGTTCTTTCGGCGGTCGGGCACGCGGAAGACGTGCATTTAAGCGATTTCGTGGCCGATTACACCTGCGAAACGCCTTCGAATGCGGCACAATACTTCGGTCAAATCGCCGATCGCTTCATCAGCCGCGTCGAGCGGGCGCGCACGCGGATAGCGCACGGTGCGCGTATTGTGGTCGGCAATTGGGCGCAGCGGTTCGATCATGCGCGAGACGAATTGACGCGCTCGCTGCGCGATGGCATTCGCGATCGCGAACAGTTGGTCGCGCGTCTGGAAAAACGGTTGGATGCGGCTACGCCCCAGCGGCGCTTAACGGAACGGCGCGAGCGGCTGGCGCGGCTCGAGTTCGCGTTCCGGCAAGCCGGCACGGCTGCGGTGCGCAATGCTCGCCAGCGATTCGATTTGCTGCGCGCGCGCTTTGAAGGCATCAACCCGGAGGCGCCGCTTTCGCGCGGATACGCGATCGTCACGTTCGAAGGCCGAGCTGTACGGGATGCATCTTCGGTTCCCGACGGCGCGCGCATAGAAGCGAAAGTGCAGCGCGGAAGATTGCAGGCCCGAGTCGAGAAGAAGGTGCTCGATGGCTGATCAAAAGCCCGGCCCTTTCGAAGAAAAGGTCGCGCGCTTAGAAGCGATTGCAAAAGAACTTGAGGGCGGCAACGTCGAGCTCGATCGTGCGGTCGCATTGTTCAAAGAGGGCAAGACGCTTGCGACCGAGTGCGAGAAATTGCTCAAAGGCGCGCAGCAGCAAATCGATCGCGCCATGGAATCTGCCACGCAGACAGAGGAAACTGGTTCGGGCGAAGAGATCCCGTTTTAAGCCTTCACGGCTGGCGGCCGCCGGCCATCCATTCCGAGAAAAGCTGCAACTGCTCCTGGGTCCAATATGGGCCGCCGGGCGGCATTTGCGGCTGGCGCTCTCCGGTCAGGTATTCGTAGACCACTTTCGCATTGTGCGGATCGGACATGTATACGTTGTCATCTAAGGACACGCCCATCGGCGACATATGCTGTACGTCGACCGGCCGAAATAGCGGGCGGATGTCTTGTGCAAATGAGATCGCGCGTTTTTCCACTGTCTTGTCCCTCTCTGTGGGCGTATCTCCGGCCCCAAATGAAAGGATGCCTGCACGGGGGAACCTCCGTCGCATGGCCAGGCTGGACGAACTCGTCGCTGTGCGCAGCGGCATCACCCGTTCGCAGGCGCGCGCGTTGATTATCGAAGGGCGCGTGCGCGTGAACGGCGCGCCGGCCACCAAGCCGGGCACTGCCATTCGAGACGGAGCAGACATAGAAGTGGAACGGCCGCGACCGTTTGTGAGCCGCGGCGGCGAGAAGCTCGATCGCGCGCTTTCGGAATTCGAAGTCGACGTGCGCGGAATGCGCGCGCTGGATGTGGGCGCGTCGACGGGCGGCTTCACGGATTGTCTGCTAAAACGTGGAGCAAAACACGTGACGGCTGTGGACGTCGGGTATGGACAACTGGATTGGGGCCTGCGCAACGATCCGCGCGTCACTGTGATGGAACGGACCAATTTCAGGACGCTTTCCGCCGGTGCTTTTGCGGGCGAACTGTTCGATATCATCGTCGTGGATGCATCATTCATCTCATTGCGGACGATTTTGGCGCGCGCGGTGGCGTTTTTGGGGCCGCAAGGACGGATCGTTGCACTGGTCAAGCCGCAGTTCGAAGCCGGGCGCGCCCGGCTCGGAAAGCGCGGCGTCGTGCGCGATCCCGAAGTACACCGCGCGGTCTTGCGCGAAATCCGCGATGCAATGGCCGATTTGGGATTGACCGCGACCGCCTTAACCGCGTCTCCGCTCTTGGGGCCGGCCGGAAACCGCGAGTTTTTGCTTTTGCTGACGCCGCGCGGGACGAGCGTTTCCGGCGCCCGGATCGACGAGGTCGTCGGATGAACGTCGCCGCCAAAAAGGGCGTCGTGGCGCTCTACATCGACGCCAAACGCGAGAATTCGCGCACGGTGGGAACGCGCGTCGCGGATCGCTTCAAAGCTGTCGGGTACACCATCGCGATCTGCCCGGGTTCCGATCCGGAGCTGCCGGTCGCTTCGGACGGCGCGAAAATCGCGGATGCTTCGCTGCTGGTCACGGTCGGCGGCGACGGCACGCTCCTGCGCGCGGCGCGGGTTGTCGTCGAGGACGGCATCCCGCTCATCGGAATCAATACCGGCAGACTCGGTTTTCTGACCGAGTTCGACGAGGACGATCCGCGGATCGATCAACTGCCCGAGCTCCTTACGCGCGGTTTGGAGATCGAGGAACGCATTGCACTGCAGGCGCACTATGACGGCCGCAGCTTCTTTGCGCTCAACGATGTGGTCGTGCGCAAAGGCGAAATTTCGCGCATCGTGCCGTTCGGTCTGCAGCTGGATGAAGAACAAGCCGCGCACATTCCCGCCGACGGCATCTGTGTCGCCACGCCCACCGGCTCGACCGCGTATTTTCTGTCCGCCGGCGGTTCGATTATTTCGCCGCATGTCGACGCGTTCGGCATCGTGCCGCTCTTGCCGCACACGCTGTTTTCGCGGCCGCTGATTGTTCCGACCAGTTCGCGCATTCAAATCAGTTGCGACTCCGAGATCGTGCGTGCGCAACTAGAATGTGACGGCGATGCGGTGAGCGAGGTCGCGCCCGGCGCATCGGTGCTCATCGAGCGCCATCCGCGGATGGTTCGTTTCGCGCGCACGACGCGTTTGCGATTCTTCGAGCGCCTCGAAGATAAGATGCGCTGGGGCGTTTCGATCAAAGATCGCCGGCGAGTCTAAGGAATGCTGCGCCGGCTCGCCATAGCCGACTACGAGCTGATCGCCGCGGCCCAGATTGAGTTCGCCGGCGGCGCGACGATGTTCACGGGGGAAACGGGTTCGGGCAAGACGATGGTGCTCGGCGCGATCGCTTTCGTATTAGGCGAACGCGCCGGTGCCGACGTGGTGCGCCGCGGTTGCGCGAAAGCTTCGATAACGCTGGAATTCGAAGCGGACAAAAGTTTGCGCGAAAAACTCTGCGCCGACGGCTTTGAATTCGATCCTGACGAGGACGCGACGATTTCGCGCGAGCTGAGCGAGGCCGGAAAATCCGTGCTGCGGCTCAACGGACGGCCGAGCACCGCCGGTTACGTGCGCGATCTGGCCGCCGAGCTCGTCGATATCGTAGGGCAGCATGAGGCCCAGCGGCTTCTTGCGCCCGCTTATCACCTGGAGTTGCTCGATCGCTTCGGCGGCGACGCGGTTTTTCGCGTTCGCGAACGCATAGCGTCCATGCACGGCCGCGCGCGCGAACTCGCGGCCGATTTGCGCGAACTCAACGAAGGCGAGCGGCGCGCACAAGAACGGCATGCCTTTGCGAAATATGCGCTCGAAGAGATTGAAGCTGCATCGTCGGCGCCGGGCGAAGACGAGCGTTTAAGCGAGCGGCGGCGTTTCTTGGATAATGTCGAGAAGATTGCGCTCGCTTTGCGCGGTGCACATGACGCGCTCGCTGCTGAAGATGCTTCGGCCTCCGCCGCGCTTGGCGCGGCAAGCTCCGCCCTGCAGCAGCTGCGGGATCTCGGCGGAGGATTGGCCGAGATGGCGCAAAGCGCCGGCGCGCTGCAAAGTGAGGTCAGTGAGCTTGCAGTTCGCATCGCGCGCGAGCTCGATGCGACCGAATTTGAACCCGCCGAGCTGGAGACGATCAATGCCCGGCTCGACGCCCTGGATACGCTGAAGCGCAAATATGGCGGGTCCATCGAAGCCGTTCTAAAAGCCGCGGACGAATTTCGCAAGGACGTCGATCTGTTCGGCAACGCCGGTGAGCGAAAAGTACAGCTGGAGCGCGACCTAGAGGTCGCCGGAAAAGAATTGCACACGGTGGCTACGGAGCTTTCAAAGTTGCGGCGCGCGGCCGCGGAACACTTACGAAAAGCTGTTGAAAAAGAATTGCAAGATCTTGCGCTGCCGTCCGGGCGTTTTGGGGTGCAATTCGAGACGCTCGGCGAAATTGCCGCAACTGGTGCCGAGCACGCCCAGTTCTTGTTCGCTGCCAATAAGGGTGAAGAGGAACGTCCGCTCGCGCGAGTCGCATCTGGCGGCGAACTCTCGCGTGTTTTGCTGGCGCTCATAGTCGTGCTCGCGGGCAAGCGCGGAAAAACTGCCCTCGTGTTCGATGAAATCGATCTCGGGATAGGCGGCGCGACGGCAACCGCCGTCGGCGTGCGGCTAGGCCGGCTCGCTCGCGATACGCAAGTGATGTGCGTGACGCACCTCGCGCAGATCGCCGCCTGGGCCGACGAGCACTATGTGCTCGAAAAAACTGAGACGCGCGCTGCTACGACGATCTCGGTTCGGCGGATCGATAAAGACGCCGAACGCGCGGGAGAGCTCGCTCGCATGCTTTCGGGCGAAACGCACGACGCGGCATTGAAGCACGCGCGAACTCTGCTGCGTCAGACGACCGAACGGCGAGAAGCGATTGCTACTTAGCTCAGCTAGCAAGCGGTGGTACGGTTTAATCAAATTTAAACGCGGCTCTCAGGAAATGCGGGTACACCTGCAATGTGATGGGAGCAGTGCGCTGGTTGACCGTCCTTGCGATAGCGCTGATGCTGCTGCCGGCAGCGACTGGGCCGATCCCGCAAATTCTGCAGCGTCTGGCTTCCAATCCCGCCGCGCCAAGCCAATATAGTGCAAACGTGCGAGTGCGCATGCATATGCGTGGCTTTCCGTGGATTACCAAAACCGTAAGCGGCAGCGAGGTGTATAAACACCCCGGTTTCTATCATTTCGTTTTCCGTGATGCGCCCAAGGCGCTCGATCAGCTCAGTGGTTTGGAGGAGGATCTTGCCGATCCGAGTGGTTGGCCGCAGCGTTATGACATTTCACTACTCGTCCCAGCGGCGCCCGGAGTCGATCCGGTTGTGCGGCTCTCGCCCAAGGTACACAAGCTCGTGAGAACGCTCGATATTACCGTGAATATGGCTAAGGCGCACATCGACAAAGCTGTATGGTCGCGCTTTGACGGCGGTACGATTACGATGACACAAAAGTATGGCACCGTCGCCTCGCGTGAAGTCGTCTCGGAACAAGATGCCGCCGTGCGGATTCCAAATATGTCGGCCGACGTTACCGCCACATACAGCGGTTTTGCGGTCGACTCGGCCGGCACGCACTAGCGCCCCTCGACTACGCTCGGGGGTGGTTCGACAAGCTCACCATGACACTGGGCTTACGGGATTTGGTGGATTTTTAAGAGGTTCGTGCCGCCCGCGCCGACCGGCATGCCCGTGGTGAACGCTACGCAGTCGCCGCTCTCGACCAGACCTTCCGAAGCCATGCGCTGCTCCATGATATGCAGCAGCACGTCGATAGAAGAGTAGCGCTCGATGACGAGCGATTCGATTCCCCACAACAGCGCAAGACGGCGGGCGACTTCGGGCAGCGGCGTGAGTGCGATGATGCGGGCTTTGGGACGGAATGCCGAAATGTGGTGCGCCGCATTGCCGGTCGTCGTGCCCGTTACGATGTAGGACAAGTGCAGCTCGGCGCTCGCGCGCGTTGCAGCTTCGGCGATCGACGTCGCGATGTCGGGCGTCACGCCCTCGAGCCGCCGCAGTTGCAACAATTCGTGCGGATACGCTTTCTCAACTTCGCGCGCGATCTCGGCCATCACGCGAACGGCTTCGGTCGGATAGGCGCCAAGTGCCGTTTCGCCCGAAAGCATCACCGCGTCGGTGCCGTCGAGGATCGCATTGGCGACGTCCGTGGTTTCGGCGCGCGTCGGGCGTGGGTTGGTCGTCATGGATTCGAGCATCTGCGTCGCGGTCACGACGGGCTTACTGGCGCGGTTAGAGCGCGCGATCAGATCTTTCTGTACCAGCGGGACGCGTTCGAGTGGAATCTCGATTCCCAGGTCGCCGCGGGCGACCATAATGCCGTCGGCGTGGTTGATGATGTTTTCGATGTCTTCGAGGGCTTCGTGCTTTTCGATTTTGGCAAGCACGCGCGTCGTCTTCTTGCGTTCGGCGATGAATGCTTTGACACGCGCGATATCTTCAGCCGTCCGGACGAACGAAACCGCCACGTAATCGACGTCTTTTTCTAGACCATACGCGAGATACTCGAGATCGCGTTCTGAAACAGCCGACAGATTGAGCGAACCGTCCGGATAATTGATGCCTTGCGAAGGGCGCAGGTCGCCGCCCACTTCAACGCTTGTGCGAATCTCCGTGGAGCTCTTGTCCACGATGCGCAGCACGATCGCGCCATCTTGCAGATAGATGCGCTTATCGATGGCAACGTCGGCGGGCAGATGGCGATACGTAACCGACACGCGCTCAGGGGTTCCCGGCACGTCCTCGGTCGTCAAGATAAAACCGGCGCCGCGCTCCAGATGCACCGAGCGCGCGTCGCCGGTAAGTTTCCCGGTTCTCACCTTGGGCCCAGGAAGGTCTTGTAAGACCGCTATATGTGTGTCGAGTTCCTCGGCAATTTTGCGAATCGCGTCGATGGCCGCGCCGTGATCGGCCGGTTCGCCGTGCGAGAAATTTAAGCGGAAGACGTTGGCGCCCGACAACACGAGCGAGCGGATGATTTCCGGATCGCGTGATGCGGGCCCGATCGTCGCTACGATCTTCGTGCGTTTTTGGATCGTTTCCATCGGCAACTACGCCCGTTGCGCGTCCCTATCTAGAGGCTCCTGCGCCGGGCGCAGCGCATTAGTTTCAAATCTTGCCACGCGACGATAACGATCGCCGTCACCCGCAGCGATTGACGACGAGTTTTGTCGCCTCGCTAATTCTGCATGCCCTCGCCGCGATGTTGCTCTTTTCGCTCGCGACGTCTTCGTCGCAGCAAGCTTCTTCGGAGTCCGTGCAAGGCGCGCAGATCGTTACCGTCACCAGCCAGGCCGTGCCCAAAACCGTCGCGGTCGCCGTGCCGCATGCCGCTCCGCCGGTCCCGCACGCGGCGGTAGCGCCGCGACAGGCCGCCGCCCAGCCGCGCTCGGCGCCGCCTCACCCGCAAGTCCATCACGAACTGTCCAAATTCGCGCCCACGGCCCCACCCAATCCGACGCCCGCGCCCGAGGCATCCGCCGCTCCGAATCCGCAACCGACGCAGTCTGAAATCGCACTGACGCCGCTCCCGATTGTGGCCGCCGTGCCGACCAGCGTACCGGCCCGGATCGTCGCCGCAACCGTGCGCGCGCCGCCAACCGCTCCGCCCACGCAGGCACCGACGGCCGCTCCGACCGCGCGACCCGTTCCGAAGATCCAGCAGCCCAAAGCGCCGGCAGCGACGTTTGCGCCGCTGATCGCGCAAGCCACGCCGCAAGCTGTGGTGACGCCGGGGATGACCTCACAAGTGCAGATTCGCAAACCATCACCGGGCGTCCCGAGTCCGGGGCCCACTAAATTGCCCGCGCCGTCGACGCAGCACGGCGGCGCGGCGAGTCCTGGACCAAAAGCCATTGGGTCGCCGGGCCCCAAAGGCATAGCGCGCGTCAAAACCAACGCGCCGGCGAAGCCGATCCAATCGGTCCCGTCAACGCCGCGTCCCATTTCGCAATCGAAGCCCGCTTCCAAACCGTCACGCCTTAACCGGCGTCTGCAAAACTTGCTGCCGTCGCCCGGGCCCTACGCGATCGCGACGCCGCGCAGATACCAAGGCGATCTCAGCAACATCAAGCCGCCCGAGCCGACGCCGCCCCCGGCGATTCTCGCGAAAACGAAATTCGTCTACACGGAAAACGTGGGCACGCAGCGCTGGAAAATTTGGCCGATGGGTTCCGCGCCCGAAGAACGCGCCATAAAAATGTACGTCACTTCCGTCTGGCACGTCGGCGCGGTTACGATGTGCAACGGGTGGGTCATCCGCCAGCCGGTCGCCGGCAACGTCCTGTGGATAGTTGAACCCGACGAGACGTTCCCGTGCAATGGGCATCTCGAACCATTCACACCACCCTCGCCTGCTCCACCCTAAGTTAATAAGCGGGCTTTCTTATCGCCCGCTTATTGAAACCCGCCAAATGTCGGCGTACAATCGAGCTGTCTCAACGAGACGTAAGACAAGGAGGGCGGTTGGAACCGCAAGATCCACCGGGCCACAGAGCCCGCGGAGCACGCAGAATTTAAGGAGCGCTAGACGAGCGCCCAGCGGCAACCGGACGTAAACCGGCTACAGAGCGTGCTCGTAAACGCGTAGACCATCAGGTAGGCAATGAAGCGAGGGGCCGGACCCACTGGGGTTGCGGCCCGTCGCATTTTTCGGGTATGCTATTCGAGAAGTGGGTGGTCATGAGCGTGGGCAGGTCCCGCGCTTCGTTGTTCTATGGGGGTTACGTGGAAAGGTCGCTAGCTGGGGAGTTCGAGCGCGCGGTTGCCGAAATTGCGCGCGGCGATCGTTTTGCCGGCGTAGAGATCGTGCACTGTGGAACTCGCGGCAGCGGGAACAAGAGCGTGCTCACTGTGACGATCGATCGCGAAGGCGGCGTTGACGTTCGCACGTGCGAACGCATCGCGGCTGCGATCAACGCGCGGTTGCAAGCGTTCGAAGAATCGTACCGGCTCGAAGTGGAGTCGGCCGGCTTGGACCGTCCGCTTATCAAACCCGGAGATTATCAACGCTTTTCGGGCCGCGATGCCAAGATCGTAACGTCGCTGCTCGTACGCGGAAGCAAGACACATCGCGGCGTGTTGCGCGGCGTACGCGGAACGGCCGTGATTTTGGAAACCGAAAGCGGCGAGCTGCCGCTGCCTCTAGTGACCATTAAAACAGCAAACTTAGAATATGACGTGCGCGCGGATCTGAAGCGCGCCAAGGAACGAAAAAAACAGCATGCCTGAACAAGTGACCGAAGAACGCCTTATCGACGTCCTCCAATTCATCTCGCGGGAACGCAATATTCCGTTCGAGATGTTGATCGAGGCATTGGAGGCCGCGCTGCTCACCGCCTACAAGCGCCATTTCGGAAGCGAAGCCAACGCGATCGTTTCCGTCGACCGGCAAACCGGCGAGTACAAAGTATTTCACCGGCGGATCGTGGCCGAAGAGATCGTCGATCCGAAGCTCGAGATTACGCCGAAGCAAGCCGGCGCGCAGTATCAGCCCGGCGATTACTTCGACGAAGAGGTGACGCCCAAAGACTTTGGCCGCATCGCCGCCCAAACCGCGAAACAGGTCATCGTTCAGCGCATCCGTGAAGCCGAGCGCGACACGGTCTACAATAAATACGCGGCCAAACTGAACGACATCGTCACCGGTACGGTGCAGCGCTTCGAACAGCGGAATATGTACGTGCTGCTAGACGGCAAAGACGAAGCCATGCTGCCGCTCTCGGAGCAAGTGCCGCGCGAGAATTTCCGCATCAACGATTTCATCCGCGCCTACGTTTTGGACGTGCGCAAGTCGCCCAAAGGTCCGAGCGTCATCCTGTCGCGTTCAGCCGAAGGCCTCGTGCAGCGGCTGCTCGAGTTCAACGTACCCGAGGTCGAGGACGGCACGGTCGAAATTATGGCGATCGCGCGCGAGCCCGGCAGCCGTACTAAAGTTGCCGTTCGCAGCAACCGCGCCGAAGTCGATCCGATCGGAGCGTGTCTTGGGCCGAAGTCCAGCCGCATCGCAAACGTGTCCGACGAATTGCGCGGCGAAAAAATCGACGTCATTAAGTGGGATCCGGATCAGACGAACTTGATCATGAATGCGCTTGCGCCGGCCAAGGTGCTGAGCGTCGAACTCTTCGAGGAAGATGGCGTGGCTTTGGTCGTCGTGCCCGATTACCAACTCTCGCTCGCAATCGGCAAGGAAGGCCAAAACGTCCGTCTCGCAGCGCAGATGACCGGCTGGCGCCTCGATATCACCGGCGAAACCGAGGCCGCCGAAGCGCGCGAGCGCTACTTGGCCGAACGCGCCGAACGGCAAGCCGAACCGGCGGCCGAGGAAGCCGTCGAGGCTGAGGACGGCGAGACTGCTCCGGCTCTGGACGAAGACCTCATCCGCAAGCTCGAGGAGTTCAAGCGCGAGCGCCTGACGACGAGTGACGAAGGCTAGGGAGGCTGCGGAACCCTTACGCCAGTGCGTCGGATGCCGCGAGCGGCGGCCCAAGGCGTCGCTGCGGCGTTTCGTGCGGACGGGGTCGCGGGAGTGGCTTTCTGACGACGCAAAGCGCCTGTCCGGGCGCGGGGCCTACCTGTGCGTTTCCCCGGAGTGCCTCAAGCTGGCCGAGAAGAACCGCCGCTATCCGGGGCTTGCATCTGCGGCCGCCGAAGATGGGTTACAACAAGGTTCTTAGTTTTGAGAAATGATGATGCTTAACCACCATGATTAGGCGCGCTAGGCGCGCCGCCAAGGAGCGTAGCATGACCTGAGGACGGCGCAGGCGTCCTCGGCTCGTCGTTCCGAGGCACACTTACGCCTGCGACGTGAAAGGCAAACTTTGGCTACCGGAAAAGTTCGGATATTCGAACTCGCAAAAGAGGTCGGGCTTACTTCAAAAGAGTTGATCGCGCTCTTCAACGAGCGTTTGAACGGCGTCTTCGAGGCGAAAAATCAGCTCAGCGTCGTCCCCGACCAGATCGCGGATCTCGTTCGCAAGGTCTTAGCGAAGCCTGCGTCCGCCGCCAAAGCTGCAGCTCCAGCCAAAACCGCCGCGCCCAAACGCACCGCCAAAGCTGAACCTGCCGCGCCCGCGCAAGCTAAAGTCGAAGAGCCGGCTGCACCCGCCGAACCAATCCCCACATTGAAACCGGTGACGGCAACGCGCCGTCCCGCCGTTAAGCCCGTGGCTCCGCGCACCGGTGACGGTGCCGTGCGTTCCGCGCCGCCGCCGACCACATCCGCATCGGCTTCGCCCGCGTCGCGCGTGCCGCAACCCGGCCGTTTGATCACGCCCGCGCCGCCGCGCCGTCCGCAAGGCAACGGACCGTTCCGCCCGCTCACGCCGCCGCGTCCGCTCCGTCCGGGAATTCCGTCCGTTACTGAAGGCCCGGCGCCGAGTTCGGGCGGCCGCCCCGGCGATCGCGTGCGCGTGCACGAGGAAAAGCTCAGCAAGAAAGATCGCGAGAAAGAGATGCTGCTCGAGAAAGAGCGCACTCGCAAGAAACGGCCCGAGGCCGTTGCTGCGCCGCCGCCGGCGAAGCTCGAGACGATCGAAATCCCCGACTTGCTCACCGTGCAAGAGCTCGCGACTTCGATGATCGTGCCTGCCAAAGACGTGATCGGCGAGCTCATCAAGATGGGCACCATGGCGACGATCAATCAAAACATTCCGAGCGACGTTGCGATCGCTGTCGCAAAAAAATTCGGCTTCAACGCGGTCGTCAAAGAAGCCGGCGAAGAAGTCACCGTCGAGCAAGAGGAAGACAAACCGGAGATGCTCACACCGCGGCCGCCCGTCGTGACGGTGCTGGGGCATGTGGACCACGGCAAGACTTCGCTGCTCGA
>PLLF01000051.1:0-19705 GCA_003140855.1 Vulcanimicrobiota bacterium | reverse complement strand
GCCGCCGACGACGGCGTCATGCCGCAAACCAAAGAAGCGATCGCGCACATCAGAGCTGCCGGCGTGCCGATCGTCGTAGCGATGAACAAGATGGATCGCCCCGAGGCGCAGCCCGAACGCGTGAAGCAGCAACTGGCCGAAGAAGGTCTGCAGGCTGTCGATTGGGGCGGCAACATCGAGATGGTTCCCGTTTCGGCGCGGACCGGCGACGGCATCGATAAACTGTTGGAAACGGTTTTGCTCGAGGCCGACATCCGGAATCTGCAAGCCAACAAGAACCGCCGTGCTACCGGCGCGGTTATCGAGGCACGCCTCGACCGCGGGCGCGGAGCGGTGGCGACCGTGCTCGTGCAAAACGGCACGCTGCGCGTCGGCGACATCGTCGTAGCGGGCGGAACGTTCGGAAAGATTCGCGCGCTTGTTGACGACACCGGGAAGCAAGTCAAGAAAGCCGGGCCTTCGATTCCGGTCGAGGTCATGGGCTTGCAAGACGTTCCGGCGGCTGGCGATGCGTTGATGGTCGTCAGCGACGAACGCGTCGCGCGCGAAGCTGCCGATAAGCGCAAGACGCGCCGGCGCGACGTGCGGATCGAAGCGGCGGGCGGTCAGAAAGTCTCGCTCGAGACCTTCATGTCGATGCCGGCCGAAGGCAAAAAAACGCTCAACCTCATTATCAAGGCCGACGCGCAAGGTTCGGTCGAAGCGCTGCGCGCGCGGATGGAATCGCTTTCTACCGAAGAGGTGGACATTCGCGTTATTCACGGCGCCGTCGGTGCGGTGACGCCCAACGACGTCAACCTTGCCAGCGCGTCCAACGGCGTGCTGATCGGTTTCAACGTGCGGCCGGACGAAACGGCGAAGCGGCTGGCCGACAACGAAGGCGTCGATTTGCGCTTCTATCAGGTCATCTATGAAGTCGAAGACGATCTCAAGAAGGCGATGCGCGGTATGCTCGCGCCGGTCAAGCGTGAAGTGACGCTCGGCCACGCCGAAGTGCGCGAGATCTTCAAGGTCAGCAAAGTGGGCACCATTGCCGGCTGCTACGTCAAGGACGGCAAGATCCAACGCAACGCCAAGGTTCGCGTGCTGCGCGACAGCGCGGTGATATTCGACGGCGAGATCGAATCGCTGCGCCGCTTCAAAGACGACGCGCGCGAAGTCGCCGAAGGTTTCGAATGCGGCATTCAAGTTGCGCGCTACCAAGACCTCAAGCCGGGCGACGTGATCGAAGCCTACGCCATCGAAACGGTGGCTGCGGAATTGACGCCCGCGTGAACAAACAGCGATTACAGCGGATCGACCACGAAATCCAGCGCATTCTGGGCACGCTGATTACGCTCGAATTGAAAGATCCGCGTTTGGGATTTACGACGGTCACGCGCGTCGAGATCTCGCAGGACCTTCAGCACGCGAAAGTGTTCGTTTCGATCATCGGCGATCGCCATGTCGCGCGCCAAACGATGGATGCTTTGGGCGGCGCCGCGGGATTCTTGCGCGGCGAGTTGGGACATCAGATCGCGTTACGTCACACGCCGGCCCTAACGTTCGTCGAGGACCGCACCACCGAGCGCGCGATCGCGCTCGCCAAGACGCTGCGTGAAGATGCGCGAGGCGTGAAGCAGTGATCGGCGAGAAGCCGGTCGCCGCCACCACCGAAGAGGTCGTAGCCGAGCTTCGCAAACGCAAAGCGTTTGTGATGGTCAGCCACGTGAAGCCCGACGGCGACACGCTGGGGGCAGGCTTGGCGCTCGGCTTAGCGCTCAAGCGTCTAGGCAAGCGCGTGCACTATTTCCAGGCGGACGATTCGGTGCCGCGCAATCTGCGTTTTTTGGCCGATGCGGATTTCGTGAGCAACCATGTGCCGGCGGATTTGCCGGCGGATGCGCTCTGGGTATTTTGCGACATGAGCGACACGGCGCGCGCGGGCGAATCGCTGCCGCCGCTCATCCGCGAAAACATTCTCGACATCGATCACCATTTAGGCAACTCGCATTTCGGCGCGCTCAACTACGTGCTGCCGCACGAATGCTCCACCGGCACCTGCGTCATGCATTTGTTACGCGCGATGAGCGTACCGATCACGCCGGAAATTGCAACCTGTTTGCTGACGACGATCATGACCGACACGGGCGGCTTCATGCACAGCAACACGACGCCGGAAGTGCTGATGCTCTCGGCGGAGCTGATGGGTTCGGGCGCCGACAAGGATCAGATCACCGAGGAGATTTTCGCCAACAAACGTATTTCGGCGCTCAAGCTGCTTGGGCGCGCGCTGAACGAGGCAACGCTCGGACATGACGGCCGGTACGTTTGGTCTTACGTGGACGACGCAATGCTCGCCGAATGTCACGCCGATGGAGAAGATACCGAAGAAATCATCGGTCATCTGCGTTCGATTGAAGGTGTGGATGTGGCCGCGCTCTTCAAAGCATACGACGGCGAGATTCGCGTAAGCTTGCGCAGCAACGGACGGATCAACGTTCAATCTGCCGCGGCCAGACTCGGAGGCGGCGGCCACTTTCGCGCTTCAGGCCTGACATTCTCGGGGTCGCTGCCCGAAGCGATCGCGGCAGTTGATGCCGCGTTGGTAGCCGAGGGGCTTTGATCGGCTTCGTCAATGTTTTTAAGCCTGCCGGGCCGACTTCAGCGCACGTCGTCGCGCGTATCCGGCGAATTTATGGATTGTACGGGCGCGACACTCGAATCGCGGCCGGACACTTAGGCACCCTCGATCCGCAAGCCGCCGGCGTCCTGCCGGTTGCGATCGGCAAAGCGACGCGCTTGATTCCATTGCTGACCGATCAACGCAAGGCGTACGGTTGCACCTTTGTTCCGGGACGCAGTACGACCACGGCCGACGCGCACGGAGATGCGCTCAAAGAAGCGCTGCTGCCGGTCGACTGGGTGAAACGGTTGAATGACGTGCTGCCGACGTTCATCGGAAGAATCGAGCAGGTTCCGCCGATGTATAGCTCCGTGCATCACGAAGGCAAGCGTTTATACGAACTGGCGCGTGAAGGCAAATTGGTCGAACGCAAAGCGCGCCCCGTGACGATCTACGGCATTACGTTTCTGGGGGTGGAGAACGATGTTGCGCGCTTGCGGATCGCGTGCAGCGAAGGGACGTATATACGAACGCTGTGCGAGGATCTCGGTACGGCCATCGGGTTGCCCGCACATATGGGCGCGCTCGTGCGCGAAGGCTCCGGAGCATTCTTGCTTCAGGAAAGCCGCACGCTGGAGCAAATCGCCGACGGGCCGAGTGAGGCACTGATCGCGCCCGAAGCGATCATTCCGTTTCCGACGATCGTGTTGGATTTGCGTCACTCCGCGGACTTTCGCGCCGGACGCATGGTCCCGTTGCCCGCGGGCGCACCGGCCAAGCATGTGTTCGTCCGGGATGCGTCGCGAACGCTGGTCGGAGTCGGCGAGACGCATGGCGCATTACTCGCACCACGCAAAGTGTTTCTGTGAGAATTCACTACTCTTTGGATCGCTCCGACGACACGCCACTCGTTCTGGCAATTGGGTTTTTCGACGGCATGCACCGCGGGCACAACGACATCGCGCGCGAAGTGCGGCGGCTTCGCAAGCCGGGTTGGAGCACGGGCGTGTTGACGTTCTCGAATCACCCTTCGGCGTTCTTGCGCGCTGGTACTGAACCGCCGCTTATTACCACCCCCGAAGAACGCATGGATTTATTCGCGCGCGCCGGTTACGAAGAGTGCTTTTTCATTCCATTCGATGCTGCAATCGCAAACCAAAGCTCCGACGATTTTCTGCGAAAGACCTTGATGGAGCGCCTAGCCGTCCGCGGAGTCGTGGTCGGCAGTACGTTTCGCTTCGGACACGGACGCGAAGGCGACGTCACGTTGATGGCGCGAGTTTTTGAAGAAGCCGGCGTTGCGTTGCGAGCCGTCGAGAATACGAAAGACGAAAAAGACGAGCGGATTTCCAGCACCCGCATCCGCGAACTCATCGCGAACGGCGACGTGCCGTCAGCGGACCATTTACTAGGACACGCCTACGAACTGCGCGGAAAAGTGGTGGCGGGCTCGGGGCGCGGTCACGGGATGGGTTTCCCCACCGCCAACATCGCCGTTCCCGAGAAACTACTTCCAAAGGACGGCGTGTATGCCGGGGCAGCGCGCCACGAAGGGCGCGATTACGCGACGCTCGTTTCGATCGGCACGAATCCGACCTTTAATGGAAAAACGCGGACCGTCGAAGCATGGCTGCGAGACTTCCACGAAACGATCTACGGCCACGAACTGAGCCTGCGCGACCTGCGGTTCGTTCGAGAGCAGCGGAAATTCGAAAACGCGGACGAACTGCTCGCGCAAATGGAAGACGACGCTCGCGCCGTTCCCTATCCGGCATATGGCTAGGAGACTGAGATAAGAATGAAATTGCCGTTCAACCTCGTTTGCGCCGCGCTCATTCTCGCTGCTTGTTCTTCCAGCGGTAAGAAAATCGCTCAAGTCTCGCAGCTCGCGCCGGATTGGACGCAGCCCACGTCGACCGGTGGAACGCTTACGCTGTCGTCGCTGCGCGGCAAACCGGTATACTTAAATTTCTTTGCGACCTGGTGTCCGCCGTGCAAAGAAGAAACACCCTACATAAATACGTTGCAAAGACAGTACGCTTCGCGCGGCCTGCAAGTGGTGGGCATCGACGAATTGGAAAGCGCGACGCAGGCCGAAGGTTTCCGTAAACAGTTCCATCTCGTTTACCCGGCGGTCGTCGATAACGGCACGCTTCAGGCGCAATACTTGATAAATGGATTGCCGGTGCACGTGTTCATCGGCCGCGACGGCGTCATCCGCAAGATCGTCGCGGGTGAGATGGCGCACGCCGAAATTCTTAGCGCCGTGCGCAGCATTCTATGACGCTGGAGGTACTTAGCGCCGCCGCGGCAGTCGGAACGTTTCTCGTCATCGCCGCAACAGCCGTTGTCGCCCTCATTCAGCTTCGGCATCTGCGCGTGAGCAATCAATTGCAGGGCCTGTTGGCGATCTTGAGTCTGCCATTGGAACCGATTCTGCTCGAGTCTTTTGAATTCGTAAGTCACGAACTGGAAGGCCGCCTACAGCAGCCGGAATTCAGGCGCGAATTGGAAAAGCCCACGGTAGACCGTAAGATCCATAAAGAAATGCGAGTCCTCGATTATTACGAGCGCTTGGGCTCCATCGTAAAAAACGGGTTGATGCCTGAAGAGCTCTATTTTGACAACAGCACGCCCGAACAATACTGGCGGCTGTTGAGCCAAGTCATCGCAATCAGACGGCGTGTTCGCGGTCCGGTCGTATACGACAACTTTGAATATCTGGTTGCGCGCTCACGCGCCTACGATCGCCGCCACCCCGAAGGTAATTACCCGCCCGCAGAATCCCGCCTCGTGATCGAGGACGTCTGGCTCGCGGAGGATCGTAAACTAGGCGGCGCGCACCACCAGCGCGCCGTTGTCGAAGGTGACGTCGGCCGCTGAACCCTTAGGAAGTTCGCCGCGAAGGATCGCTGATGAAAGCGGCGTGCTGACATGGCGCGCGACGATGCGGTGAACGTAGCGCGCGCCGCTGCCCGCGCTCATCGCTTCCCGGGCTAAGAACGCTCGCGCATCGGCTGAGAGCTGAAGCGTTACGTCGCGCGCGCCCAGCCGCTCCGCCAGTGACTCGACGTGAATCGCGACGATCTGCTCGATCTGCTCCAAGCCCAGCGTATTGAAGTGCACGACGTCGTCGATGCGATTCAAGAATTCGGGGCGGAATGCGATCGGCAACTCTTCGTCCGAAAGATTCGTGGTCATGATGATCAGCGCATGACGAAAATCGATCGTGCGGCCCTTGGCGTCGGTGACGCGGCCGTCGTCGAGAATCTGCAGAAGAATCGCCGCCACGTCGGGGTGCGCTTTCTCCAATTCGTCAAAGAGCACGACGCAATACGGTCGCCGGCGGACAGGCTCCGTGAGTTGCGCCGGTTCGTCGTGACCCTGGTATCCGGGCGGTGCTCCGAGTAGCCGCGACACGGTGTGTGCTTCGGTAAATTCGGAGAGGTCGATGCGCACGAGCGCGGCCTCGCTGCCGAACAGTGCTTCCGCCAGGGCTTTGGCCAGCTCGGTCTTGCCGACGCCGCTGCCTCCCATGAACAAGAAACTGCCCAACGGCTTGCGCGGATCGTGCAGGCCCGCTCGCGCACGGCGGATCGCTTCGCTCACAGCGGCGATAGCTTGGCTCTGCCCGATAACGCGCTTCGTGAGCACCGGTTCGAGCGAAAGCAAATTGTTGATCTGCGACTCGGAGAGCGTCGCCTGCGGAATGCCCGTCCACTTCGTGACGATCGCGGCGACGTCGTCGGCATGCACGACGGCGCGGCCGATCTTTTCTGGTGAGCCAAGCGCGACTGAAGCGGCCGCCTCGTCCATCAGGTCGATGGCTTTATCGGGCAAGAACCGGTCGGCGATGTAGCGCGCCGAGAGCGAGGCCGCCGCTTTGACGGCGTCGTCGCCGATCTCGACGCCGTGATGTTTCGCATAGCGATCGCGCAGCCCGCGCAGAATGAGTTCGGTCTGCTCGATCGACGGTTCTTCAACCATGACCGGTTGGAAGCGCCGCTCGAGCGCCGCGTCGGATTCGATGTATTTGCGGTATTCATCGAACGTGGTCGCGCCGATGCACTGTAAATCGCCGCGCGCGAGTTCTGGTTTGATCATCGAGCTGAGATCGAGCGAACCTTCGGCGGCGCCGGCGCCAACGAGCGTATGCAGCTCGTCGATGAAGAGAATGACGTCGCGCGAGGCCCGGCGCACTTCGTCGAGAATTTTCTTGACGCGTCCTTCGAATTCACCGCGGTACTTCGTGCCGGCCACCAGCGGACCGAGCGAAAGCGCGAGCACGCGTTTGTTGCGCAGCGCAGCGGGCACGTCGCCCGAAACGATCCGTTGCGCTAACCCTTCGACGATAGCCGTCTTGCCGACGCCGGGTTCGCCAACGAGCACGGGATTGTTTTTGCTGCGCCGCGCGAGGATGGAGATGATGCGCTCGACTTCGTCGGCGCGGCCGATGACCGGATCGAGTTTTTCATTGCGCGCGAGTTCGGTGAGGTCGCGCGAAAAAGTGGCCAGCGTTGGTGTTCCCGGGCGCAAGCGCCGCGTGAAATCTTCAATCGGATTGGGCTTGGAAGAGCCTTCGCGCCGGCTCATGCTTTCCAGCAAGAAAGCGCCGCCGGCAACTAGCGCCGCGGCAGTCAGCGCCGCTCCTGCAAGCGGAAGCGCCGCCTTGGTTGCACGCCGTCGCGCCGCGCAAGACGGGCAAAGGTTGTTCTTGCCTTCGCGGACGCTCGCCGGCCGCAGGCCGCACAGTTCACATGTGCCGGTCATCTGCACTTCCTACCCTTCGGCAGAGCGGCGAGTTTCGCTTAGGGCTGGGCGAGATAGACGACGCTTACGTACGCGGTGACGTCTAGGCTCGAGGGCGGCGAGATTTGAGTCGGCGCCGCAAAGACGCCCACCGCTCGCGCCATCATTGGCGAAATCGTGCGGAGCGGCACCGGGTTCGAACTGTTTATCGACTGCACGCGCACGATGTGCAGGCCGGCCGCTTGCGCCATGACGTCGCCTTCGGCTCGCGCTGAAACGATCGCTTGGGCGAGCGCGCGGAGGAAAAACGATTTCGTGTTGGAGATCCCGTACTCGACGCCATCGACGTTGTTCACACCCGCCGCAACGGCTGCGTCGATCGCCTTTCCGACGAGCTCCAGATTATGAACGGTAAGGCTTACCGAACGATTGACGAAATATCCCCAGGTCTGAGGATCGCGCACGCACTGCGGATAGCTCTGTACGAACTCTGCGTTCGGGGGAGTCGTCCGGGGCAGCGCTTCGATCTGCGGGCAAGGCGGCGGCGGCGGAACGTGATTGAGGTTATAGGCTGTGGTTTTTATGTCGGCTGCGGCAATACCGATCGCATGCATGCCGGTGTTGAAGCGGGCGTAGACCGTATTGCTTGCCGAGGTGGCTTGCTCGGCGGTCGAGGCATGGCTCGCAATGCTGAACGAAATCACGGCGATGTCGGGCGGTGCGGAGACGGTCGCCTGTCCACTAGTAGCGATCGTCGTTTGCGCGGTACCGGCAGCCATACCGGGAAGTGGGAGGAGCAGCGCGCCGAGAAGCGCGCTCGCGGCCAAGGCTTTCATCATCAGGCTGCCTTCCACGTACTGCCATACACTCCGCGTGACGCCCGTCCGAAGGGGCAAAGTGAGGTGAGGCTCGTTTAGGTCGCCCTAGTCGTGGTAAACTCGTCCCATGCTCTGGACCATCATCGTTTGGATTATCTTCGGGCTCATCGTGGGCCTCATTGCCCGCTGGCTCGTGCCGGGGGCCGTAGGCGGGGGTGTCGTGACGGATATCATCGTCGGTATCGTCGGCGCGCTCATCGGCGGTTTCATTTATCGCCAATTCGGACATGGCGGGCTCGACCCGTTGTGGAGTTTCATCTACGCGCTGATCGGCGCGGTGATACTTTTGTTGATATTGAGAGCTTTCTCGGGGCGACGAACGGTCGTTTGAGGGGAGGCCCCGGCGGTTTCCCCTGCGTAATACGACGGCATGGCCTACATCATTACCGAGCCGTGCATAGGTACGAAGGACAAATCGTGTATCGACGTTTGTCCCGTCGATTGCATTCACGGTAAAGAAGAGGACACGATGCTGTACATCGACCCCGAGGTCTGCATCGACTGCGGAGCGTGTGTTTCGGCCTGCCCGGTCGAAGCGATTTTTGCGGATTCGGACGTCCCCGAAAAGTGGCAGAACTACACCGCCATCAACGCCGAGTATTTTAAGAAGTAGAAAGTAGGGTCGTGCTGCGTGCAGCAGGACGCGAACTTCTCGACGACACCGTCGAGTCTATCGGCGAACTCGAAGAAAATTTTCGCGACATCGAAAAGGCAAACCGCTTCCTCGGCGGGTTGAGCGCCGTTGGATCGGCCACGCGTTCGCTCGGTCCGCGCACGATCGTGGACGTCGGCTGCGGGTCGGCGGATACCGCACACGCGCTGGCGCGCGAAGCGCGCGCAAAGAGCAAAGATCTGCGGGTTACGTGCGTGGATGCCAGCGCCGACGTGTTGCAGATTGCGCGACGGCGGCACGGCGATCCGGCGTTGACCTTCGTGCTTGGGAACGGCGCCGCGCTTCCTTTTGAGGATGCGAGTTTCGACGTCGCCATGTGCAATCTGACGCTGCATCACTGCGATCCGCCGGCGGCTGTCGCGCTGCTGCGCGAACTTCGCCGCGTCGCGCGGATAACGCCGCTGGTTACCGATTTACGAAGATCGCGCTTGGCTTGGGCCGGAGCATCGCTGCTGGTTTCGATCTTCACGCAAAATCGCTTGACGCGGCACGACGCGCCGCTTTCGGTACTACGCGCTTACACGCCGCGCGAAGCATTACAACTCGCGCGCGACGCGGGGTGGAGCAATCCGCGCATACGGCTCGCACCGTTTTATCGCATGGTGCTAACCGATGGTTGACGTCGCCGTCGTCGGCGGCGGACCCGCCGGTTCGAGCGCGGCGCTGACCCTCGCACGAGCGGGCTTGGAAACGCTCGTGATCGACCGGTCCCACTTTCCGCGCCCCAAAGCGTGCGGTGAATATCTGAGCGCTGGCGCCGTTGCGCAGCTGCGAACGCTCGGTGTGGAAAGCGCTCTCGCCTCGTCAGCCGCGCCGCTGCGTGGAATACGCTTATCCGGAAATGGCGTGCGTGTGGAGCTGCGCTTTTCTGAGGCCGGATGGGCGCTGCCGCGCGCACAGCTCGATGATGCGTTATTGCAGTCTGCGATCGCCGCCGGAGCTCGTTTCTCGCAAGCGCGTCTCGAGGATCTTACGAAAGAAGAAACCGGCTGCATGCTCACCGTTCGGGAGCCGGACGGCGAAACGCGCACCGTTCGGGCGCGTTTTGTTATCGGAGCGGACGGCGCCCATTCGATAGTCGCAAAGAAATTGGGCTTGACGATGCCGCAGCGGGGCATCCAGCGCTTCGCACTTGGAGGCCACTACACGGGATTCGGCGATTTGGAGCCCTTCGTCGAGATGTTCGTGGAGGGCAGCAGCTACTTCGCGGTAAACCCGTTCGATGCGGCGCGCGCAAACGTTATGGTGATCGTGCGCGAAAACGACCTCGCTGGCCGCAAAAACGACGTGGACACCTTCATCCGGGAACGCGCTCGCGAGTTGAGCGGCAACGCTTCGCGTTTCGCCGGCGCGCGCTTGGAGGGCAAGCGCGTCGCGGTCGGTCCGCTCGCGCACGCTACGCGCGGAGTAACGGCGGGGAGCGTGTTGCTTGCGGGCGACGCAGCCGGTTTCATCGATCCGTTTACCGGCCAGGGCGTTTACCTAGCATTGCTTTCCGGCATCGCAGCGGCGCAAGCGATCGTTACAGCGTACCATGCTCCGCCGGCGGCTCGTTCGGCGCAGCGCACCTATGAAGCCGACTTAATGCGCGAGATGCGCCAACGCAATCGCCTGGCGCGCATCGTGCGGTCGGTCGTGCGTTCCGCCGCACTTTCGAAACGCGCGGCGCGGAACTTGGAACGCGATCCCGGACGCGCGCAAATATTGATCGACGCAATTGCGGGATGCGGACCGCTCGAACCGGCCCTAAGGCTTAGCAACCTGCTGAGACTAGTCGCCTAATGTTCGCGCGCAACGAGATCGTTATTCAGGCTTCGCCCGGACGCGTGTACCGTTATGCTTCCGACACCGAACATTGGCCGGAATATCTGCCCCACTACAGGTATGTGCACGTCTTGCAGCGTGCGGGCGAACGCAGCGTCGTGGAAATGGCCGCCCGCCGCAGCGGGATTCCGGTGCGCTGGCGCGCGGAGCAAACCAACGATCCGCTCACGCCCTCGATCCGCTTTCACCACCTCGCGGGCTGGACCAAAGGCATGGACGTTGTTTGGAGTTTCGAGCCGGTGGCCGGCGGGACGCGTGTCTCGATCGATCATCGAGCCAGCTTGCGCTTTCCCATGGACTGGATCGTTGGGAAATTTTTTATCGATCACGTCGCCACGCGAACGCTGCGCCGGATGAAGGCGTTAGCGGAGGGAAGCGATGGCTGAAGTGCATCGCGTGGCGATCACCGGCATGGGCATGATAACGCCGCTCGGGTCCGGTGCGCGCACGTTTTGGGAGAATCTGCTGGCAGGCCGCGTCGCGGTCGCGCCGCTTACGCGCTTTGACTGCGAGGGCTTCCCGTCGCGCGTCGCAGCGCAGATCGACGATTTCGATCCGTCCGACTTTCTCGCCAAGCGCCGCATACAATGGACCGATCGTTTCTCGCAATTGGCGGTTGCGTCGGCGAAGCTGGCGGTAGAAGATGCCGGCTTCTCGGTTAACGGTGCCGGCGCCGATATCGGTGTGTACACGGGTTCGGCGCTTGGAGGCTTGACATTCGCGGAAGAGCAGATCGAAGCTTTTCACCGCGAAGGTTTGCGTTCGGTCCGGCCGCTGCTGACGATCTCGGTCTTCGGCGGAGCTGCCGCTAGCAACGTCGCGATCGAATTCGGCATCACGGGACCGACCATCGCGAACTCCGACTCATGCGCCGCGGGCGCGATTGCGATTGGCGAGGCTTACCGCGCCGTGAAACGCGGCGACATACGCTCGGCGCTGGCGGGCGGCATCGAAGCGCCGCTCGCGCCGCTTACCTTCGGCGCTTTTACGGTTGCGCGCGCGATGTCTACACGCAACGAGGATCCGGCCGGTGCGAGCCGTCCGTTCGATACGGATCGTGATGGCTTCGTTATGGGTGAAGGCGCGGGCATGTTCGTACTGGAGCGTTATGAAGACGCGGTGCGGCGCGGCGTTCATATTTATGGGGAGATCACCGGTTTCGGCACGTCAAACGATGCGTTTCACATGTCTGCGCCGCTCGCGGACGGTTCGCAGACGGCCAGCGCAATGCAGCGTGCGCTCGACGAAGCCCGCATGTCGCCTGACGAGGTCGAGGCAATCAACGCGCACGGATCGTCGACGCGATTAGGCGATCGCGCCGAAGCGCTCGCCTACGAAAGAGTCTTCGGAAAGCGCTTGTCCGAGATTCCCGTTTCGGCGACCAAAGGCCAGCACGGACACGCGCTGGGCGCCACCGGCGCGTGGGAAATCGCGATCGCAGCGATGAGCATGCGCGATGGCGTTATCCCTGGCGCCGTCAATTTGGAGCGCATCGACGACGAATGTCCGATCCGCTGCTCGCGCGAGACGATCGACGTGAAAGCTCGCGTGGTCTTGTCGAATTCGTCGGGTTTCGGCGGCATCAACGCCGCGCTGGTTTTGCGCGCTGTCGAGTAATTAGGCCGGGTCGCGCAGGTTCAGCACCATGCTCAAACAGGTGCCGTGCTGCGCGGAGTTGATGCGCACGCGATCCATCAGTTCGTGCATCAGCAGCATTCCGCGTCCGCGATCGTCACGCCGCTCGAACGGACGCCACTGCCCATGGTCCTGAACGTCTACCGTAATGCAATCGTCTTGCGCGCTCAACCGTAATTCGAACTTGCCGGTCTCCTCGCCGCGATACGCATGCTCGACCGCATTGGCAACAGCTTCGCCGATGGAAGACGTCAGCGCGAAACGCTGATCGTCGGACAGCTTATTTTGATCGCAAAACCGGTTGACCATCGCGCGCACGATGGGCGCGGTCATCGGAATTGCGGAAAACTCCATCCGTTTGGGAACCGGCCCGTCGAAACAGGAGAGCGCCAGCGTCGCCGCATCGTCGCGATTGACCGAGGAGCTGAAAATTCGTTCCTGGAGGGCGATCGCCGGGTTTTCGGGATCTGATTCGCATGCGCGCACGCTGGCTTCGAGCAATCGCTCTTCCCCGGCGATGACGTCGCGTTCGTATTCAGTCATCCCGTCGGTGTAAAAAACGACCCAGCTGCGCGGCGGGAGCGTAATAACCCAATCGCGGGTCCCGATCTCGCTGCCGATTCCGAGCGGCACACCGCCGCCCGGCAGATATCCGGCGAGGCCGCCCTCGACGATGAGCGCCGGCGGAGGATGACCTGCGACCGCGTAGGTGAGTTCGCGGTTGACCGGATCGTAGTAACCGAAGATCGCGGTGACCATACCGATGCCGCTGCGAAGATTCGTGACGCTGTTGATCTGCTCGAGGACTGCCGCCGGAGATCGTTCGCCCACTGCGGCCGCTCGTAGGGCGATCCGTACCTCACCCATGATCGTTGCCGCTTCGAGGCCGTGACCCGCTACGTCGCCCATGGAGATGGCGATGCGGTGATCCGGCAGCTCGAATGCATCGTACCAATCGCCGCCGACCTCGGCTTCCTCGCTTGCAGGGCGGTATGCGCCGTCGAGTTGGCCGCCCGGAACGCGTGGAAAGCTAGCGGGCAGCAGCGCCCGCTGGAGCCTGTCGGCGACCTGATGGGTCCGCTCGAACAGGGTGGCCTGATCCAGCGCGTTGGCCAGCTGAAGCCCCAGTATCTCGGCGATCTTCAGGGTGGCGTCGTCGAAGCGCGCATCTTCGCGAGTAGCCAGCACGAAAACCCCCAGGCTCGCGTGCCGCCCCGGCAGCGGAATGATGAGGACGTTCGCGTAGCCTCGCGAGCGAAGCCCGGTCTTGATTTGCCCCGGGTCGCCGCGCCGCAGGCGCAGTTTCTTGCCATGCCCGGCTTCGAAGAAAAACTCTTCGTCCTCGCGCTCGCTCCCGGCAATCGCGCAATAGTCGGCCAGCCGTTCAACGCAAAGCTGCGCTACCTTCGGCAGGGTTGCCGATAACTCAAATGATGACGCCAGCAGCCGGCTCGCGTCGGCCAGTAGCTCGAGTGCCTGGGCATGGCGAACGTCGCCGCGCTCAAGCATTGGTGCCCGGCATTTCTGGGTTCTGCCCCTGGCGCCCGCCTGCTAAACCCGGCAAGCCCAAGTTTGGCAATGGACGAAACGGGCAATGAGGAAGTCAGCCGCATCCACCACGGAGCACCTTCATTATATGGCGATAACGGCACGTTCGAAATCCGCCCGTAACGGCAAGACGCTTACAAACGGCGCGACGAAGTCACATTCAGCAAACGGTTCGACCAAGGACCGCAAACTGCTCAACGCGCTGCGCGCGTTTCGCGACGGAACGTTCAGCGTTCGCATGCCGGTGCGCGGCGACGGCATCGAGGCGGAGATCGCGCAAGCGTTCAATGCCTGCGTGCAGATTAAGCAGCACATGCTGCGCGAGATCATTCGTGTCAGCCGCGTTGTCGGCCGTGAAGGGCGCGTTTCAGAACGAGTGGTGCTGCCTGAAGCTACGGGCGGTTGGAAAGATCAGGCCGAGGCCTACAATCATCTGATCGACGACTTGACCGCGCCGATGGCCGAAACCAATCGCGTATTGGGTTCGGTGGCGCAAGGCGACCTGGGGCAACGCATTCCGGTCGACATTGACGGCCGCCCGTTGCGCGGCGAGTTCTTGCGGTCTGCCAAACTCATTAACACGATGGTCGATCAGCTGAATGCGTTCGCATCCGAAGTCACGCGCGTCGCACGCGAAGTCGGCTCGGAAGGAAAACTCGGCGGGCAGGCCAGCGTCAAAGGCGTTTCCGGTACGTGGAAAGATTTGACCGACTCCGTCAATACGATGGCCGGCAACTTGACGTCACAGGTGCGCAACATTGCGGACGTGACGACCGCCGTCGCCAAGGGCGACTTGTCGCGTAAGATCACGGTCGAAGCCGCCGGCGAAATTCTCGAACTTAAAAACACCATCAACACGATGGTCGATCAGCTGAATGCGTTCGCATCCGAAGTCACGCGCGTCGCGCGCGAAGTCGGCTCCGAAGGCAAACTGGGCGGACAAGCCGAGGTGCAAGGCGTCAGCGGCACGTGGAAGGACCTCACCGAGTCGGTGAACTTCATGGCATCGAACCTGACGTCGCAAGTTCGTAACATCGCCGAAGTCACGACCGCCGTTGCAAAAGGCGATCTATCGAAAAAAATCACGGTCGACGTCCGCGGCGAAATTCTCGAACTCAAGAACACCATCAATACGATGGTCGACCAGCTCAACGCGTTCGCATCGGAGGTCACGCGCGTCGCGCGCGAAGTCGGTTCCGAAGGGATTTTGGGCGGCCAGGCGCAGGTTGCAGGCGTCAGCGGCACATGGAAGGACCTCACCGAGTCGGTGAACTTCATGGCGGCCAACTTGACGTCTCAGGTCCGCAATATCGCCGACGTGACCACGGCCGTCGCCAAAGGCGACTTGTCGCGCAAGATTACCGTTAGCGTTCGCGGCGAAATTCTCGAACTCAAGAACACGATCAACACGATGGTCGACCAGCTGAACGCGTTTGCCGGCGAAGTGACGCGCGTCGCGCGCGAAGTCGGCTCCGAAGGCAAACTGGGCGGCCAGGCCGACGTCAAGGGCGTCAGCGGCACGTGGAAAGATTTGACCGACTCCGTGAACCGGATGGCGTCGAACTTGACGTCGCAGGTGCGTAACATCGCGGACGTGACGACGGCCGTTGCCAAGGGCGACTTGTCGCGTAAGATCACCGTCGACGTGCGCGGCGAGATTCTCGAACTCAAGAACACGATCAACACGATGGTCGACCAGCTGAACGCGTTCGCATCTGAAGTCACGCGCGTCGCGCGCGAAGTCGGATCCGAAGGAAAACTGGGCGGACAAGCCCAGGTTGCCGGCGTCAGCGGCACGTGGCGCGACTTGACCGAGTCCGTGAACTTCATGGCCTCGAACCTGACGAACCAAGTTCGTAACATCGCCGAAGTGACGACCGCCGTCGCGAAGGGCGACCTTTCGAAGAAGATTACCGTCGACGTGCGCGGCGAAATTCTGGAACTGAAGAACACGATCAACACGATGGTCGACCAGCTGAACGCGTTCGCGTCGGAAGTCACGCGCGTCGCGCGCGAAGTCGGATCCGAAGGAAAACTTGGCGGCCAAGCCGAGGTTGCCGGCGTCAGCGGCACGTGGCGCGACTTGACGCTCTCCGTGAACTCGATGGCGTCGAACCTCACCAACCAAGTGCGTAACATCGCCGAAGTGACGACGGCCGTCGCCAACGGCGACTTGTCGAAGAAGATCACCGTCGACGTCCGCGGCGAAATTCTCGAACTGAAGAACACGATCAACACGATGGTCGACCAGCTCAACGCGTTCGCATCTGAAGTCACGCGCGTCGCGCGTGAAGTCGGCTCCGAGGGCCGTTTGGGCGGACAAGCGTTCGTGCGCGGCGTTGCCGGAACGTGGAAAGACCTCACCGACTCCGTAAACACGATGGCTTCGAACCTCACCTCGCAGGTTCGCAACATTGCGAAGGTGACGACGGCTGTGGCGCTCGGCGATCTTTCAAAGAAGATCACCGTCGACGTGCGCGGCGAGATTCTCGAGCTTAAGGACACGATCAACACGATGGTCGACCAGCTGAACGCGTTTGCGTCCGAAGTCACGCGTGTCGCGCGCGAAGTCGGCTCGGAAGGCAAGCTGGGCGGTCAAGCGCAGGTCCCCGGCGTCAGCGGCACATGGAAGGACTTGACCGACAACGTCAACTCGATGGCCGCAAACCTTACGAACCAAGTGCGCGGCATCGCGCAGATCGTTACGTCGGTCGCCAACGGCGACCTCAAACGCAAGTTGACCCTCGAAGCAAAGGGCGAAATCGCGCAGCTCGCCGACACGATCAACTTCATGATTGACACCCTTGCGACGTTTGCTGACCAAGTCACGACCGTCGCGCGCGAAGTAGGATTCGAAGGAAAGTTGGGCGGGCAGGCCCAGGTTCCGGGCGCCGCGGGCTTGTGGCGCGGCCTCACGGACTCCGTGAACCAGTTGGCGGCGCAGCTCACGTCCCAGATTCGCGCCATCGGCGAAGTCGCGACGGCCGTTACCAAGGGCGACCTCTCGCGCGCGGTTCAGGTCGAGGCGCGCGGCGAAGTCGCCGAACTGACGCGCAACGTCAACGAAATGATTCAGAACTTGCGCGACACCACGCGTAAGAACACCGAGCAAGACTGGCTCAAGACGAACGTGGCGCGGTTCACGGCCATGCTGCAAGGACAGCGTGACAGCAAGACGGTCAGCCGGATGATCATGTCGGAGATCGCTCCATTGGTCAACGCGTACTCCGGCGCATTCTATGTAAACGAGCCGATCGGCGATGAGCAGGTGCTGCGCTTGATGGCCAGCTATGCGGTCAGCAAGAAGAAGGCAGCGCAACACACGATTCGCGAAGGCGAAGGCCTCGTCGGGCAATGCCTGGTCGAGCGCCAGCGCATTCTGCTCACCGAAGTGCCGCCCGACTACATGTCGATCGGGTCGGGCCTGGGCGAAACAAAACCGCTATCGCTGATCATTCTGCCGGTGCTGTTTGAGGGCGAAGTCAAGGCCGTCATCGAGCTCGCCTCAACCGAGCGTTTCAACGAAACGCAGTTGCAGTTCTTCGATCAATTGACCGAATCGGTCGGCATCATTCTCAATACGATTGGCGCGACGATGCGCACCGAGGAACTGCTCAAGCAGTCCCAAGCGCTCACCAACGAGCTGCAAAGCCAGCAGATGGAGCTGCAGCAAACCAACGACGAACTGGAAGAGCGTTCGCGGCTGCTGCAAGAACGCAACGAAGAAATCGAGCGCCGCACGCGCGAAATCGACGAAGCGCGTCAAGAACTCGAAAAGAAGGCCGAACAGCTGGCGCTCACGTCCAAGTACAAGTCGCAGTTCTTGGCCAACATGTCGCACGAGCTGCGCACCCCGCTTAACTCGCTGCTCATTCTTTCGAAGCAGCTCGCGGACAATCCCGAAGGAAACATGACGAACAAGCAGATCGAGTTCGCGCAGACGATTCGCGCGGCCGGCACGGATCTGCTCACCCTCATCAACGACATCCTCGATCTGTCGAAGATCGAATCGGGCACGACCTCGATCGATCTGCAAGAGATTCCGTTCGACACCATTGAGGAGGACGTCATCCGGACGTTCAGCCAAGTTGCGGCTGACAAGGCGCTGAACTTCGAAATTAAGCGTAGCGATGACGCTCCCGAGAAGTTGCTCACCGACGCGACGCGGCTGCAGCAGATCCTCAAGAACCTGCTTTCCAACGCGTTCAAATTCACCACGGAAGGCTGCGTGAAGCTCAATATCTCGCTGGTTAAAGAGCACCGCCTTTCATCGATCAAAGGCCCGGCGATTGCTTTTGCCGTCAGCGACAGCGGTATCGGGATTCCGCCCGACAAGTTCAACGTTATCTTCGAAGCCTTCCAGCAAGCCGACATGGGCACGTCGCGCAAGTTCGGAGGCACCGGGCTCGGGCTAGCGATCAGCCGTGAAATTGCGGGTTTGCTCGGCGGCGAGATCGGCGTGGAAAGCACGATCGGAGAAGGCAGCACGTTCACGTTCTACCATCCGGTCGAACGCGCCGCGGGCGTGTTTGCCGCTCGTCCGTTCGGCCTGATCGGCGAAGCCCACCAACCGCGCGTCGGAGGCGAGCTAGCCGAAGCCGCGACGGCGCGCAGCTTCGAGATGCCGCCGTCGCTCGAGGCGATTGCGGACGATCGCGACAAGGTCGAAAGCACCGACCGGGTGCTGCTGATCATCGAAGACGACGCGATCTTCGCTCGCATTCTGCTCGGGCTGGCGCGCGACCGCGGATTTAAAGCCGTTGTCGCGCTGAGCGGAGCCGAGGGTGTTGCGTTCGCCAAGAAATATCTGCCGGACGCAATAACGCTCGACATCGGCTTACCGGACGTCGACGGCTGGAAGTTGCTGGCCGATCTCAAACACGATGCGTCCACGTCAAATATTCCCGTGCACGTGATCTCCGGTGAGGAGCAATGGCAGCGCGCGCTGGATGCGGGCGCGATCGCGCACTTGCGCAAGCCGGTCACGGAAGAAGCGCTCACGGAGACGTTCGACAACCTGCTCGGGTTCGCGGACCGGCGCACCAAGAATCTCTTGGTGATCGAAGACGACATCACACAACTCAACGCGATGGTGAACTTGATCGGAAGTGGCGAGGTGGCCGTCACGGCGGTTCGCTCCGGCGACGAGGCGATCGAAGCGCTCAATACGGGGAAGTTCGACTGCATCGTCGTGGATCTCGGTTTGCCCGACATTCCGGGAGATCAACTGATCGAGCGCATCCGCACGCAGGCCGAACACGCGCGCACGCCGATCGTCGTGTACACCGGCCGCGAACTGACGCGGCAAGAAGAGACGAAACTCAACAAACTCAGCGAGGCCGTCATTGTGAAGGATGCGATGTCGCCCGAACGTCTGCTGGATGAAACGCGATTCTTCTTGCATCAAGTCGAGGCGCGGCTGCCCGCGGCCAAGCGGTCCAGCGACATCCCGCCGCTGGGGACGGCGACGCTCGAAAACAAAAAGGTGCTGATCGTCGATGACGATGCGCGCAATGTCTACGCGCTTAGCACCGCGCTGGAGGGCCATCACCTGCTGCCCGTCGGTGCTGAAAGCGGTCAGGAAGGCATCGACAAGCTGATGCAAGACCCGTCGATCGACGTCGTGCTGATGGACATCATGATGCCGGAAATGGACGGCTTCGCATTCATCCGGGCCTTCCGCAAAGAGTCCGACACGCCCGTCATCCTGTTGACCGCCAAATTGGAGGAATCTGACAAGGTCATCGGGCTGGAACTCGGCGCGGACGATTACATCACCAAACCCTTCAGCCC
>PLLF01000093.1 GCA_003140855.1 Vulcanimicrobiota bacterium | reverse complement strand
CGAGACGGTCGAGGCCTGGCGCATTCGATACAACACGCATCGGCCGCACGGCTCGCTCAACTACCTCACGCCGGCAGAATTCGCGCGCCGGCACCGCGAAGAGACAAAAAACACTACGCCACAATTTCATTCGGCCCGGTTTTGCGGGGCTAAGTCAGAGGGGCTTCTACCCATCCTCTACCCATGGGCTGCGATTTGTTGTGACGTTTCGTTACGAAATGTCGGCTTCACGAGGGATTTTAGAGGCCGTTAGGACGAATTGGCACGCTTAGCGACAACGCAGTGAGGTTCGATTCCCGTTGGCGCTACCAATTAATCGTCTTCAGCCGCAGTTTAGGTTGATCTGAAGCCCGCTCGCCCGCAGACTTCGTCGTAGAGATAGTCCATTCCATAGAGCGGATGAATACCGGTATTGATGTCCGGGCTTGTCGACCCATTACGCAGATTGACAAACGCGGGCGCCGGCGGCGTGGCTTCCACGGACGGCGGGCTTGGCCCGCCGTAGATCGGCTTGAACGACAAGGTGGCTGCGGCGACCGCGCTGTTCTGTCCGTTGGCACCGAGGAAACTCAAACTGATGCCCTTTGCATTAGCGGCACCGGATCCAAAACCGTTGAGGATCATGTATCTGATGCCTACGTCAATGAGCAGACCACCTTGCACGCAAGCAGCGCCGTCAAACGACACGCATCCGGCCGGGCTATTCCAGTCACCCAACCGATTTAACGTTGCGGCCGAGGATCCGTTGTATGAGAACGGCGTCAACTGCTGAAAATTACCCGCGGTGAAATCGAGGGTATTACTCGCACCGAGTCCTACCTGCAGTAAAGTTTTCGTTAGCTTGTAGCCGGCGAACAGGTCCGTTCCGGTTACGATGGCGTTTTGCTGCA
This sequence comes from Vulcanimicrobiota bacterium, assembly GCA_003140855.1. GTDB lineage: Bacteria > Vulcanimicrobiota > Vulcanimicrobiia > Vulcanimicrobiales > Vulcanimicrobiaceae > Rubrimentiphilum. Next base: position 79,686 of record PLLF01000093.1, on the reverse strand, counting down.
GAAGCGTGTTCATGAGCGGCGACTTGTACGTAGGGCCGTAGGGGCCGGGCGTCGACACCGGCCGGCCAAATCCAACGCCCATGAGAGTGTAGCAGCCGTTTCCGCATGCGACGTCTTCGACGAGCACTTTCATCGGCACGGTCTTTCCGACCACGGTGCCGTCGATTTGCCGCAGCGTTACACGCGCGAGATAATAATGACCGGCGTAGAAGTTGCCGTCGCTCGACAGCTCCTCGTATCCGGGTTCGGCGGGCCCGAGTAATTCGTTCGGACTGGAACCCGCGACGTTGCTAGGCTCGATGATCAAGAGCTCCGATCCGGTATCAATTTGCGCCTTGTGCGAGGTCGAGGACCCGATTGAGAACCCCACGTCGTACGCTCCGGCATTCGTACCCGAGAACACGTTACTCTCATCGAGGGTCAGCGGTGAACCCGCGGGATATGGACGCGGGCAGGACGGATTCGCCGAAGCTGGATTAGAGGGAAAAATCTGGGCTGTTTGGCTGAAGGTTCCCGCGACGCCGACAACCGTCATCGGATTGACAAACGCCGCGCCCGTGTAATGAAACGGGGCCGCACCGTTCGTCGTATCGGTGATCACGCCATCGGAGATAACCGGCGGTGGCGATGCCTGCGCCGTCGCGCGCGCCGTGACCGCTCCTGCCGGGCCATACACCGCAACCTCGCCCGGCATGACGATCACATTGCCGGCGCTATCCATGGGCTGCAGCGACACGTGGAAGTCTGCCGCGCCCGCGAAATACTGCTGCGAAACGTTCATCACCAGCTGCGCCACGGCAGTATCCGTGATCATCGGATACGCGTCATTTCCGGTCAACGTTTGCAACGTGTGCGTGCTGGCGAGCTTCTTGCCTGCGGGTACGCTGCTAGACGCGGGCTGCGTGTGCGTGCTGGCGAGCGTCTCGCCAGCGGGTATGCTGCCAGACGGGGGCTGATCGTAGAAGTCGACATGAACCGCGAGCAAACCGATCTGCGCAGGCTTCGCGTTGGTACTGCATTTCCGCCCCGTGGCTGTTACCGAGCAATCTTTGGAGGAAGCCGATAAATCAACGATGCCGGCCAGCGAAGACGGCGGCGGGGTGTCGAATTCGCCATCGCTGTAGACGTAGACGTAAGCGCTTTTCGCTTGCGAACCGACCGACGTGGCGGCGTTTGGGATGGTGATGGATACCTGGAGATTCCAGGTTTTCACGGGGGGCGTAGAGCCGCCGTTACCGGAACATGCCGTAAGAAGCGTGCCTAATATAAAAACGGCGCCCGCCATATATTGGAGCAAGAGTGGACGCATTGGAGCGAGATTCGGGTGGGGCGCTTGTCCCGCCTGTGCGCAAAATCGAAGTTTTGGAGCTGATTCGCTTAATGGGCAGTTGTTGATTGGACATTACGCGGCCTGAGCCATTCGCCGCTCGAGCTCCATGGGCGAGATGTGCCGAATCGAAGTATGCCGGCGGCGCGGATTGTACCAGCCCTCGATGAATTCGAAAACTGCAAGCGCAGCTTCGTGCTGCGTTTTGAACCGGCTAGCCTCGAGCAGCTCGCATTCCAGGGTCGCGTTAACTTCTCGCGCGTCCCTAACGGGGTCCAAACCCCGAATCACATCGCCGGGCTATGCCTCGCAAGATGGGAAGCCGACATTCTGGGCTCGAAAAGCTCGGCCATATGAGGAATGTCGGATAAGACGCCTGTCGAGAAATCAATAAGCTGTGTACAACCTCACCGGTGCCGTCGTCATCCGGCGTCACAGACGTGGTCGGCGGGACGGAGAACGACTACGCAATAAACGTCTCGATCGAACGAACCGGACAGTTTTGGTTCGCGGATCACTTGGTAGAGTTCATAGAACACGGCTCCGGGACCGTAGTTGAGATCGATGGAAAGACTTTGTATGCGGCCCGGATGGTGAATGGAAGGAAACATGAGGAAGGCTTCGCTATTGTTGACCCTTGCCATCGCCGGGTGTGCAGCAGGCCACGCCACTCTGGCCTCCCCTGGTTGTGCACTTGGCCTGCAATCTGTGCGATTCAATATGCCCGACACCGTTCGAAACTTCGCAACCGGCTGGCATCTGGCGGTTTCAATCGCCGGTGGCCGGCGACGATCGGTCCAAATCGACACCGGCTCTATTGGACTCGTCGTTGGCCGAAATGCCATCGGGTCGAGCGCGGTTGGTCCGCTTGCATCCGGCCGTCAAGAATACACGAGCAATGGATTGATCTTGTTAGGACATTACTATCGTGTGGTCGTGACTTTCGAAAGTACCGGCAGCCGTGCCGTAACCGTTCCCATCACGATATTGGGCGTTGAGAAGCTCGCGTGCGATCCGAAATATCCGAAATGCTCCATTAGCAAGCGAAGCGCGCAAAGCGTTGGAGTCCTAGGCGTCGGATTCGGCCGAAAAGAAAAAATCGGCTCTAATCCTTTCTTGCAAATCGATGGGATGGTGCGCGCCAGTATGCACCCGGGTTACGTCGTTTCGAAAAATGGCGTTACGCTGGGGCTTACCGCAGAAAACACGCGCGGCTTTCGATTTATTCCATTGATTCGCAGCGGCGGCGATTGGCGAGGCGCTCCGGGTTGCTTTGGTTTTCCGGGCAGACCCGGGTACGAACGCGTTTGCGGAACGATCTTGGTCGACACGGGTATCCCGTCCATGATTGTATCGCGGGCTGCAGCGCTTCGGCCACCGGACTTAAAAACGGACATACCCGCGGGAACTGCGGTTGCGATCGCCGCGCCGGCATTTGACAACGCAGTAGTGAGTTATCGTTTCTCCGTCGGCGATCGCGGCGCGCTAACTCCTAGCGCGATGCGTTGGTCAAAAGCCACCAGGGACAACGCGTTCGTGAATACCGGCAGAAACGTGATTCGCACGTCCGACTATCTATACGACGCAAGGTGCGGCCGGATCGGCTTCCGAGCCAATAATAGTTAGCGGGGCTGCTCCTCGGTCTTCCGACTTTGCAGGCGCCAGCGCCAGACGGCGTCGTCGCGGAATTCTGCATCGGCGGAGTCGCGCTGCCGCGCTGCCTCCATTATATAGGGAGCCTTCACTATATAGGGAGCCTTCACTGAAAATGTTCGGTGCGCCGACAGTCTCAACGCGAAAAGTAGCCAATCCGCCCTAGGCGGCGCGCCTCGACTCTGCCGACTGTCCGGAGCATTAGCATGTCAACTAGAGTGTCAACTATTCAATGACCCTTCCCGGCATTTATTGGACGTATGGGACTCAGTGGACGCTTGAATTGCTGACTGTTAATCAGCGGGTCGNNTCGAGTCCAACATCCGGAGCCACGAATAAAATAGCCGCCAAAAGAGGCGGCTATTTTATTTGTCCGGAAAGCTGCCCTGAAGCCTGCGCCGGAAGGGGGCATTAAAAAATGAAGCGCGCGCTTGGGATCGTCGCTTACACGATCGCGTTTTATCTCGTGCTCACGGGCTTCTTCGGGTACCGGTTAGGCCTGACGATACATGCAGCGAAGTCCAACCCATATGTGGGGATTGCTTCGCAAGTCCTCGGCACTCAGGCGACGGAGAGCTTCGTGGTTCAGCAATCGGGTCTACCTGTTTTGATCACCGCCTCGCCGGCTTTCTGGATCGCCCTGCACCTCACCGAATAGGAGCCAGCGGTGGAACTTGGCAGTCTCGCCGCAATTTGGCGGTATCCGATAAAAAGCTTGGCGGCGCAGCCGCTGGACCGCACGCAGATCGAGACGTGCGGCATTCCCGGCGACCGCGCTCTTCGTAGGCTCCGGCCACGTTCGCGCCGGAAAAACCTACGAAGGAATCCACGACGATCGTCTGCACTTGTGGCGCGACGCCGAAGGCGCCGTCTCGGACGCGCATGAGCGAGGCGTGCAGCTGGAAGTGCGCTCGGACGAGGGAGCGTATCATTTTCCCGCGCCCATCTCGCTGATCTTCGACCGCTGGATCGCCGAGGTTGAGGCCGCGCTCGGCAAATCTTTGGACGCGCGGCGCTGGCGTCCTAATCTGCTTGCGCATGCTGCGCCGAACTTCGCTCTAAGCGAGAACGATCTCTCCGGCAGGAGCATCAACGCCGGCGATGTTGTTCTGCGAGTCGTAAAGCCGATCAAGCGCTGCGTGGTCCCCACGTACGACCTTGACGGTGGCGCAAGCGATCCCGAGGTCATGGCCTTCGTTATCCGCGAACGAGCCAACGTGATGGGTTTCTATTGCGAAGTCGAGTTGCCTGGCGACGTCCGCGTCGATGATGCCCTTATTTGCCGTGAGTTATAACGATCTGGGTCGCGTTGTCCTTGGCCGTCACCATGACGAGCGTTTGGTTTGCCGTGTTTTCGGCCATCGTGAATTCGGCCATCGAGCTGCCGCCTTGGCTCACGTGCATTTTCTCGGAGCCTTTAGGCAGATGCGATTGGTACCACGTGTAGACTTTGTCGAAGCTGTCGTTGGTTGAAAACGATGCCATGGTTCCCGAGCCGCTCGCGCTCGTGACGCTGATGGAGCCGTTGTCTGCGCTTTGCGTCGCGCCCGGATAGAGCGGCGCACCCAGCTTCGAAACATCCACGGCGCCTTGACCGACGGTGACCTTGCCTTCCTTGGACTCGTAGGTCGTCGTGTTGCCGTTTTTCGTAACGGTTGCCGTGCCGTTGCCGGTGGAGTACGTTGTTTTTTGTCCGCCGCCGCATGCCGTCAGCGCGACGATGGAAAGCAGAGATAAGACGGTGGATATACGCATGTACGATTCCTCCGAAGAAGTATTTCTGCGGTCCCGTGCCAGGGGGAAAGCCCGATTTCCTTCAAACCCGAGGCATGAAACGTACTATTTTTTCCCTCGTGCTGTGTGCCGTCTGCGGCACGATAGCGGTTCCCGCCGGCGCGCAACCCCGCTCCTTGGTTGGAACGTGGCGCTGCCCAGTCATGATAAAGAGTCCATATCCGTTAGCCGTTACGGCTTCGCTGATCTTCGGGTCGCGCGGTCAGTTCAGCGAATTGGATCAATCCGCGGTTGCGACGTCGCGCGAAGTCGGTACGTGGCGAAGCCTCGGCGGCAACACGGTTCGGATCGTGATCGATGATTGGGACCCCAAACAGATGTACAGCGTCACCGAAGGCTACATACCGGTGCGCAAGCCTCCCAACGCAATCGACCAGGTTATCTTCGGCTCCGCAAGTACGATGACGCTCCACGACACGACGCTGGGCGGCTCCATGAACTGTCGGCGCAGCTAGCGGAAACCGCGGAGCGGTAACTCCTGCCGCTGCAGCCAGTTGTCGCCGGCGTACTTCGCGCATGCATCCACGGCGTGCAGCGTGTAGGTGTGGCGCGGTTTTTCCGACCGGTTCGGCGCGCTGTAATGCGGCAGCAGTCCGTTGAAGACGACCAGCGAGCCGGCGGAGACCTCCACCGGAACGGCCGCCGATAGATCGGGCCACGGCGTGTCGTTGAGCGTCTGCAGCTCTGCCTTCCCGTTGCGCACAACGAATTGGTTGCGCAGCGGCGAGCGGTGTCCGCCGGGCTGAACCCAGAGGCAGCCGTTGGTGCGATCGGCATCGTCCAGTGCAAACCAAAAAGCGGTCACGCTGACCGGATCGGTTCGCAAGAACGCCGCATCCTGATGCCAGTCAACGGCGCCGCCTACGCGCGGCTGCTTGAAAATGTACATCGATTGGTACAGGACCGGATCCGCGAGGCCCGCCTGATTGGCGATCTCCGCCAGGCGCGCGTCATGCGAAAAACGATCGAAGACCGTATCGAGGTCGTGCATGGCGTGGCCGATTTTATTGACGGTCGTGCCGTCCTCTTCGAAAAAACAGCGCACCTTGTCGCCGGAGGTCAAGAAATACTCGTCGGATTTCTGCGCCTGATCGCGCGTGCTGAAGATCGAGACGTCCGATCGATCGCACTCCGTCGCAATCTCCTCGGCCCGGCGCAACGCGGCCAGATCCTCGCGCGATTTAAAGCCCGGCAAGACGGCATAACCGTCTTCCGAAAAGCGGTCCATGCCGCTCAGTATTCGACGCGCGTTCCGCGCCCCTGGGTAATGGCGCGCCGGTAGAGTTCGCGCGCGGCCGCGACGTCTTCGATCGCCATTCCGACCGATTTGAAGAGCGTGATCTCTAGGGGAGACGCGCGCCCGGGCGCCAACCCGGCGGCCAGTTGCGCGAGATCCGCCCGAATGTGACTTTCCGTGATCGCGCCTTCCGCGATTGGGGAACGCAGATCGTCCGCCTCGTTCAGAACGCAATCGCGATTGTCCACGAAGACGCGCGCCCGTTTCACCGTTTCCGTGTCGAGTTCGCGAAACGGCGGCACCGAGGAGCCGACTGCATTCACGTGCATCCCCGGTTCGAGCCACGCTCCTTCGAGCACGGGCGCGGTGGCGGCGGTCAAGGTGCAGATGATCTGCGAATCGCGCACCGCCTCGCGCGGCGAGTTGCTCGCTTCCACGGGAATGCCGTGCCGCAGCGATTCGGCTCGTGCGAAGTTGCGCGCGTGCTCCGGCGTGCGGCTCCAGACTTTCACATGCGAGATCTCGCGGACTGCACGGATCGCTTCCAAGTGCGTGCGTGCCTGCGTGCCCGACCCCAGGAGCGCCAAGCGCGTGGCCGAGGCGCTGGAAAGAATTCGCGTAGCGAGCGCGCTTACTGCCGCTGTGCGGATCGCGGTCACCGCGCCGGCATGTGCGATCGCCAGCGGCCGGCCGGTCTTCGTTTCGTGCAGCAGCACGGATCCTTGGTGCGAGTCCAATCCCTTGGCCCGATTGCCTGGAAACACCGTAATGACTTTGGCGCCCACGGCGTCGGGGCCGGTCAAGAAAGCCGGCATCGTACCGATCGCGCCGCGGCGATCGGGCAGCCACGCAATCAAGCGTTGCGGCTGGGCGAAGCCGCCGCTTGCGACGGTGCGGAATGCACTCTCCATCACCTCGATGCAATCGGCGATGGGCAGCAGTTCGTGGACGTCGCGTTCGCCCAAAACGATCAGTTCCATGAGGCCGGGCTTCATTTAATAAAAGGGCGGCCGTTTCCGGCCGCCCTTTGGTTTTTTCTTAGCGCTTAGCGCTTCTTGCGGCGTCCGCCCTTTTTGCGTCCGCCCTTGCGCGCGGCTTTGCGGCCCGCTTTCTTGCGTCCGCCCTTACGCGCTGCTTTGCGCGTACCTTTCTTGCGTCCGCCCTTTTTGCGTCCGCCCTTGCGCGCGGCTTTTTTGCGCCCGCCGCTCTTCCGTGCGGCTTTTTTGCGGCCGCCCTTGCGGGCAGCTTTCTTGCGTCCACCGGCCTTGCGCTTTTTGGCTTTGCGGCGCCCGCCGCGGGCCGGTTTCGACGGCTCTTCACCCATTATTCCGCCGTCTTGCATGAGATCGGAATCCATTCATTCCTCCCTAATTTGTCTTCGCGCTTTTTGTGCGCTCGTGCTGCATCATAGAATGTTTTTACCTAAAATGCAAATACGGAAAAAGGCAAAGGATTTGGCGTGGGCTTGACCGGGGCGGTATACTAAGGCCCGTGAAAAAGCCCTTGATTATCGTGGAGTCGCCCACTAAAGCGCGCACGATCAAGAAGTTTCTTCCGGCCCGCTACATAGTGAAGGCTTCGGTGGGCCATGTCCGCGATTTGCCCAAGAGCACGCTGGGCGTCGACGTCGAGCACGGCTTCGCGCCCAAGTACCTCACGATCAAGGGCAAGGGCGACATCATCAAGGAGCTCAAGTCGGCGGTAAAAGCCGCCAGCGAAGTCTATCTGGCCACCGACCCCGACCGCGAAGGCGAAGCGATCGCTTGGCACCTAGCCGAACTTTTGAAGCTCGATCATCCCAAACGCATCGAACTGCACGAGATCACCAAAGACGCCGCGCTCGCCGCGATCAAGCATCCGCAGCCGATCGACATCGATCGAGTCAACGCCCAGCAGGCGCGGCGCATCCTCGACCGGCTCGTCGGCTATAAGATTTCACCGCTGTTATGGGCCAAGGTGCGCGGCGGTTTGTCCGCCGGCCGCGTCCAGTCGGTTGCGGTGAAGCTGATCGTCGATCGCGAGCGCGAGATCCTTGCGTTCGTGCCCCGCGAGTACTGGTCGGTTGCCGCACTGCTCGCCTCGCGCAGCGAGCCGGACTTCGTATTCCCGGCCGAGCTGCTCGCGCGCGACGGCGAGAAGATCGAGGTTCAAACCGAGGCCGAGGCCAACCGCGTCGTGGCCGATCTCGAGAACGCGCAGTATCGGGTCGCTTCGATCAAACAGCGCGAAGGGCGGCGCAATTCGCCGGCGCCCTTTACGACGTCGACGCTTCAGCAGGAAGCCTCGCGGAAGCTGCGCTTGCGCGTGCGCCGCACGATGCAGATCGCGCAAGCACTCTACGAAGGTATCGATCTGGGGCCCGAAGGCACCGTCGGTCTCATCACCTACATGCGCACCGACTCGACCCGCATCTCGGACCAGGCACGCGATGCAGCCCGCGAGTTCATCGTGAGCACGTTCGGTGCGCCTTTTTACAGCGGCCGCGAACACCGCGTGCGCGAAGGCGCACAGGACGCGCACGAAGCGATCCGTCCGACTTTGGTGCATAACACACCGGAGAAAATGGCGGCGTTTCTCAAACGCGACGATCTCCGGCTCTACACGCTCATCTGGGAGCGCTTTGTCGCTTCGCAAATGTCCGCTGCGGTCTTCGATCAGACCACCGTAGATAGTGCGGCGAAGTCGTACACGTTCAGAGCGTCCGGCAGCGTCTTGAAATTTGCCGGCTACACGAAACTCTATGAAGAAAGCCGCGACGAGTCGGCGGCCGCCGCGGATGCCAAACGTTTGCCCAAGCTGACCGAAAACGAAGTCCTCGATTTCCGCGGGCTCGATCCCAAACAGCATTTCACCGAACCGCCGCCGCGCTTTACCGAAGCCTCGCTGGTCAAAGCGCTCGAGGATAACGGCATCGGACGGCCTTCGACCTACAGCACGATCGTCGAAACGATTCAAGCGCGCGGCTACGTGACGCAAGCCGAGCGGCGGTTCGGGCCGACGGAGATCGGCTTTGCCGTCAACGATTTGCTGGCCGAGCATTTTCCCGATATCGTCGACTTGAATTTCACCGCGGAGATGGAAGGCGATCTCGACAAAGTTGCCGACCACAAAGCCGATTGGGTTCAGCTGCTCGAAAACTTTTACGGTCCGTTCGCCAAAGAGCTCGCGGCGGCGGAAGAAAAACTGCCGAAGCTCGAGTTCAAAGACGAGCCGACCGACGAGATCTGTCCGAAATGCGGCCGGCCGATGGTGATCAAGACGGGCCGGTTCGGACGATTTATTTCGTGCACCGGCTATCCTGAGTGCAAGTCGACGCGCCCAATCTTGCGAGACACCGGCGCGAAATGCCCCAAAGACGGCGGCATGATCGTGGAGCGGCGCTCGAAAAAGGGCCGCGTGTTTTACGGATGCGCGAACTACCCGCGATGCGATTTCGTCTCTTGGGATCGCGTCATACCCGAGCGCTGCCCGGTTTGCGGAGGCGTCGTCGTAGCGAAGATCAAGCGCGGCGGCGTCGTGACGTTCGAGTGCAAAACCGATAAGACGCACGACGTCAGCACGCTTTCAGCCGAACTGCTTCCCACGCAAGAAGTCATCTCAGCGCCGGCGACGTGAAGCTCACGGTGATCGGCGGCGGCCTGGCGGGCTGCGAAGCGGCGTGGCAAGCTGCGTGCTGCGGCGTTGACGTCGACCTCTATGAAATCGGCCCGCAGAAAACCGGTCCCGCACACAAAACATCCAACCTTGCGGAGTTGGTGTGCAGCAACTCGCTGCGCGGTGCGGCCCTCGAGAACGCGGTCGGGCTGCTGAAAGAAGAACTTGCGACACTCGATTCGCTGATCGTCGGATCCGCCCGCGAAGCGGCCGTGCCCGCCGGCGGTGCGCTGGCAGTCGATCGCGCGGTGTTCGCACAGCTGGTCCAACAACGCATCGAGTCGCACGCGCGCATAACCGTGCATCGCGAAGAGGTACAAACGATCCCATTCGATCGCCCGGTCATCGTAGCTTGCGGGCCCTTGCCCAGCGATGACCTACTACGTAGTCTCGATGCGGTGGCCGGCAAGCGCCTTCATTATTATGATGCCGCCTCTCCCATCGTCGCGGCGGATTCGATCGATGAATCTGCGATGTACCGCAAATCGCGCTACGACAAAGGCGAAGGCGCCGACTACCTCAACATTCCGCTGGAGAGAGAGCAGTATCTTCAGCTGCTGAACGACTTGCGCACGCTGCCGCGCCACGAAACCGAACCCTTCGAAGAAACGAAATACTTCGAAGGCTGCCTGCCGATCGAAGAGATGGCGGATCGTGGCGACGATACACTGCGTTATGGGCCGCTCAAACCCGTTGGCCTAAGAGATCCGCGCACGGACACGGCGCCATATGCCGTTGTGCAGTTGCGCAAAGAGAATATCGAAGGGACCGCCTACAATCTCGTCGGTTTTCAGACGCGCTTGAAATGGCCGGCGCAGAAAGAAGCCTTCGGCAAGCTTCCGGGATTGCAGCAGGCCGAGTGGCTGCGGCTGGGCGTGATGCACCGCAACACGTTCATTGACTCGCCGCGCGTCCTCGATTCGAAGCTGCGTTTGCGCGGCAGCGCCGCGTTGTATTTCGCCGGGCAGATCACGGGCGCCGAAGGATATGTGGAAGCCGCCGCGTGCGGCGCGATGACCGGCATCCACGCCGCGCGCCATATCTTGGGTGTGGCGCCGATCGAGTTTCCGCCGGACACGGCCTTCAGCGCCGTTGTCGCGCACTTGCAAAATACGCAGACCGCAGATTTTCAACCGGCGAACGTCACGTGGGCGTTTATGTCCCATGCCGAGCCCGTCGAAGGGCGGCACCGGGAGGGCAAGAAAGAAAAGCGTCACCGAATGGCGCTTGCCGCGTTGGGAGCAATGCAAGCCTTCGCGCAACAGCTGGGACGCGCACCCGCAGCAGAGCTTGCAACCATTTCATAGACCAGCGGGTAGGAATCTGACGCAATGAAAATTCGGTCCACCACGATTCTGGCCGTTCGCAAGGACGGCAAACTCGCAGTAGCGGGCGACGGCCAAGTGACCGTCGACAAAACGATCATGAAGCACGGCGCGCACAAAGTACGGCGCGTTGCAGGCGGAAAAGTGATCGCGGGCTTTGCCGGCTCTGCCGCCGACGGCATGACGCTGCTTGAAAAATTCGAGGGGAAACTCAACGAGTTCAAAGACATTACGCGCGCGTCGGTCGAGCTCGCGAAAGAGTGGCGCCAAGACCGCGCGTTGCGCCGCCTCGAAGCGTTGCTGATCGTGGGCAACGCCGAGCACTTGCTCGTGCTCAGCGGAACCGGCGACGTTATCGAACCCGACGAAGGCATCGCGGCGATCGGGAGCGGCGGTCCTTATGCGCAAGCTGCGGCTGCAGCCCTGCTGCGCAACACAAACCTTTCCGCGGAAGAGATCGCCCGCAAAGCGCTCGAGATCGCGGGCGAGATCTGCATTTACACGAACGACAAGGTCGACGTGGTCACGCTATGAACGGCTCCCCGCAAGCTCTGGAGCTCACGCCGCGCACGATCGTGGCGGAACTCGACAAATACATCGTCGGGCAGGCGAAAGCCAAACGCGCCGTCGCGATCGCGATGCGAAACCGCTACAGGCGCGAACGCGTGCGCGAGGACCTCCGCCCGGAAATCATTCCGAAGAACATCTTGATGATTGGACCGACCGGCGTTGGTAAGACCGAAATCGCGCGCCGCTTGGCGTCGCTGACGGGCGCGCCTTTCGTCAAGGTCGAGGCGACAAAATATACGGAAGTCGGATATGTCGGACGCGACGTCGAGTCCATGGTTCGCGATTTGGTCGAACAGGCCGTGCGCATGGTCAGCGAAGAGCGCCGCGGCGAAGTGGAAGACGTTGCGAAAAAGATGGCGGTCGAGCGCGTCATCGATGTGCTTCATCCCGAAACGCGGTCGCCCTCGGCGCAGGGGCAGCCCAATGCATTTGCCGCGACGCTCGGTTCGATCTTCGGAAGTAATTTTCAAGCGCAACAACAACCGCAGCCGGCGCCCGCGCCGACCGCAACCGCCGATGTGCAGGCGACGCGCGAGCAAGCCCGCGCCGACGTCGAACGAGGTTTTTACGACGTGCGGCTCGTCGAGATCGAAGTGGAGGAAGCGTCGAGCTTTCCGATCGGCGTGATTGGCCCGGGCATGGACCAGGGCGGCGGCGACTTAGGTGAAATGCTCGGCGGTATGCTGCCGAAAAAACGCGTGCGCAAACGCGTGACCGTCTCTGAAGCCCGCCGCATCTTCGAGCAAGAAGAAGCTGCGAAGCTGATCGACATGGACGCCGTGAAGCGCGAAGCGATACGCCGCGCGGGCGAAAACGGAATCATCTTCATCGACGAAATCGACAAAGTCGCGGGGCGCGAAGGCGCGCGCGGCCCGGACGTGTCGCGCGAGGGCGTGCAGCGCGATATTCTGCCGATCGTCGAAGGCAGCACCGTGAACACCAAGCACGGCGCGGTAAAGACGGATCACATCTTGTTCATAGCCGCCGGCGCGTTCCACATGAGCAAGCCTTCCGATCTCATTCCCGAGCTGCAGGGGCGTTTTCCGATTCGCGTCGAGTTGGATTCGCTGACGGCCGAAGATTTCAAGACCATTTTGACGCAGCCCAAGAACGCGCTCACGGAACAGTACAAAGCCTTGCTGGCGAGCGAAGGCGTCAGCGTCGACTTTCAACCCGACGGCATCGAGCAGCTCGCGCAGTTCGCGATGCAGGTCAACGACCAAACCGAGAATATCGGCGCGCGCCGCTTGCACACCGTGCTCGAGCGATTGCTCGAGGACGTCAGCTACGACGCGCCCGAAAAGAAAGATCCGGTCGTCGTCGACGCCGCCTACGTCCGCACGAAACTGCAAGACATCGTCAAGGACGCCGACCTTTCGAGCTACATTCTGTAAGGCGCCATCGTGAGTGTGACGCTGGAAACGCCGCGGCTGATCTTGCGCCAATGGCGCGACGCCGACGTCGAAGCTTGGGCTGAAATGAGCGCGGACCCGCGGGTGATGGAGTTTTTTCCGGAGCTCTACGACCGCGCGCGCTCGGAGAAAACGCTCGCGCGCATGCAAACGGAACTCGAACGCGATGGATATGGCATGTGGGCCGTAGAGATTAAGCAGACCGGGCGCTTTGCCGGTGTCATCGGCATCGAAGATATTCCCTATGAGATGCCGTTTACGCCGACGCGCGAAGTCGGCTGGCGTTTGGCATTCGACGCGTGGGGCCACGGGTATGCCACCGAAGGTGCGAAGGCGTCGCTCGATTTTGCATTCGAAAAACTCGGCTGGGATGAAGTCGTCGCGATTACTGCCGGAATCAACACCCGTTCTCAGCGGGTCATGGAGCGCTTGGGAATGATCCGGGATATGTCGGGCGACTTCGACCATCCGCGGATCGCAGCGGGCCATCCGCTGCGTCCTAGCGTGTTGTATCGAATTCGCAGGAAGCGCGCGTGATCTGATGGCGTACGTGCGCCCGATCGTTACCGCAGGCCACCCCGTGCTGCGGCGCGTGGCAAAAAAAGTCGACCCCAAGGAGATCCCGGATCCGCTCTTCCAGCAGCTCATCGACGACATGTTCGAAACGGTGTATGCCGCGCCGGGCGTAGGACTGGCGGCGCCGCAAATCAATGTCTCCAAGCGGCTCTTCGTCATCGACACCGGTGAAGACGAAGAACATCCGGAGGGCACCAAGCACGTGGTGATCAATCCAAAGATCGAATCCGCAAAGGAAGAAACGGAGCTCAATGAAGGCTGCCTTTCGGTTCCCGGGTTGATCGGAGATATCGTGCGGTACGAACGCGTGGTCGTAACGGGCCTCGACCGCACCGGAAAAAAACTGCGCCTCGAAGGCGGCGATCTTTTCGCGCAAGCTCTGCAGCACGAAATCGATCACCTCAATGGCGTGCTCTATATCGACAAAGCCAAAAACATCCGCAAGCCCAAACCCAAGGAGGAACAGGAAGAGGAAGAGATGTGAAAACGCTCTTCTTTGGAACCAGCGCCTTCGCGCTGACGAGCCTCGAGATTACCGCGCAGCGCACACAGCTGCAGGGTGTCGTCACGCAGCCCGACCGTCCGGCCGGGCGCGGCCACAAACTCACTCCCTCGCCGGTGAAAGCCGCCGCGCAAGCGCTCGGCCTTCCGGTTCACCAGCCGGCGTCGCTGCGCGATTTCGCGCGCGAACTGGCCGGATCGGGTTTCGATTTCTTCGTCTTGGCTTCGTACGGCAAGATCGTGCCGCAAGCGCTGCTCGACATTCCGAAACTTGGATCGCTCAACGTGCATCCCAGCCTCTTGCCGTTGTATCGGGGCGCAACGCCGATCCAAAGCGTGCTGCGCGACGGCGCTGCTGAAACGGGCGTGACGATCATGCTCATGGACGCGGGATTGGATACCGGTGATGTCGTCGTGCAAGAACGGACGCCGGTTCTTCCAACGGAGAACTACGGCGAGCTGCACGACCGGCTCGCGCGTTTCGGCGCGCAAGCGCTCGCGCACGCAATCGACGCCGCGCGCGGCGGCGCTTTCCCGCGAATCCCGCAAAACGGCAAAGCCACGCTAACGCGGCCGCTGCATAAGGAAGATCTTGCGATCGATTGGGCATCGGATGCGCGGCACATCGTCAACCACGTGCGATCGCTCTCACCGAATCCGGCCGCGCGCGCGACGATTGCGAATACGCCGCTGAAGATCTTGCGGGCCGAAGTTGCGCAGTGGAGCCGCCCGCTGGTTGAATCCGGACAGATCGCCGGGATGATTGGAGACGCGCTCATCGTCCAGTGCGGCGACGGAGCCGTGAATGTTTTTGAAGTGATCGCTCCGAGCCGCTCGCCGCAAACCGGCGCGTCGTTCGGCGCGCCGTTCTTGCTGAAGGACACATGACCGCGCGGGAAGTTGCGCTGCAAGTCGTCCGCGACGTCTTTCCCGCCGATGGCCCCACCGAGCGCGGTGCGCAGGAAGCGCTCGAATACCGATCGGTAAAAGAAAAGCTCGACCCGCGCGATCGCGCCTTTTGCACCAACCTCGTGTTCGGCGCGATCAAGATGCGGCGCGCGCTGGATTGGTATTTGCAGCCATACGTGGGACAGCGCGGCAAGCCGCTGCCGCCGGCGATCGTGGAGATTTTGCGGCTCGCGGTTTACGAGCTACAGTTTAGCGCCGCTGCCGATCACGCGGTCGTGAGCCAGTGGGTAAACACGGCAAAGAAATACGGACACCGCGGAACGGCCGGACTGGTGAACGCAGTACTGCGTTCGTTTTTGCGCGACCGCCCGGCGCCGCCCGTTCTTGCAGATTTTGAAGACGAAGACGAGTTTTTCGGAACGCTCTATTCCTATCCGACGTGGATCGTTCGCCAGTGGCGCGGCGTCTTTGGCTCTGAACGACTCGAAGAGCTGCTGAAAGCGTGCAACGATCCCGCGCAGGCCGCGGTCACCGTCAACCGCCGGAGACGCACGCGGGAAGAATTGCAAGCGTGGTTCGCGGAACGCGGCGTTAGCGCGCGCCTCTCCGATCTCGCCGAAGATTCGTTGATTCTCGACGGCGCCGCGGTGGCCGCGGCGGGCGAAAGCGAGGCGGGCGGAGACTGGTGGCTCCAGAGCGAGTCTTCCGCGATGGTCGTCGACGTCTTGAATCCGCACGGTGACGAGATCGCGGTCGACGCATGCAGCGGGCGCGGAAATAAGGCTTTGCAGATCGCGGCGCGGCTGAGCGGCGAGCGGCCGCCGATCTGCATCGATCGCGACCGCCGGAAGATCGAGACGCTCGAGCGGCGCGCACAGATTGCAGGATTGAAGATAACTGCGATCGCCGGCGACGCGACCGCGCCGATCTTGCCGCAGCGCGTGGATCGCGTGCTGATCGATGCGCCGTGTTCCGGGTTGGGCGTTCTCGGACGCCATCCCGAGGCACGCTGGCGGAAGCGTCCCGATGACGGCGAACGCTTGGCGCTCACGCAGCGCGCGCTGCTCGAAGCGCTGGCGCCGCAACTCTTCGAGGGAGGTGCGATCGTCTATGCCGTCTGCTCGACCGATCCACGCGAAACGACCGAGGTGATCGAGTGGTGCTTGCGCGCCCACAACGTGCAGCGCGGGCAAAGCGACGTCCTCGTGCCGCCCGGATTGCACGGACGCGATGGATTTTACGTCGCACGTTTGGAGCGCCGGTGAGTTTTTTTGGGCGCGTCGAGGAAGCGTGCGCCGCATTCGTCGAGCGTGCTTTCGCGAATATGTTTCCAAGCGATCTCGAACCGGCCCAGATCGCGCGCAAACTCGTCGCGACGATGGAAGCGAGGACGCGCCAGACGCAAGACGGCGCCGTTGCGCCGGCGCACTACGCCGTCTACGTCCATGCCGACGATTTCGAACGGCTCTCGCCGCATCGAGCGTATCTCGAAGGCGAATGGGTCGCGCTGCTGACGGACGTGGGCGAGCGCGTCGGGATTCGTTTCGAGCGGCCGCTGCGCATCGAGCTGCGCGAAGGCACCGATATGGTGGCCGGCGCGGTTGAAATTGCAACGGAGGAAGATGAAACCACGTGCGTGCGCAGAGCCTATCTGCTGCGCGTGCTCGGCGGGATTGCGGCAGAACCCGAGTTTCGCATCAATGGAGCCGCCCGCGTCGGCCGCAGCCCAGATAGCGACGTGCACTTGCCCGATCCGAGCGTTTCACGAATTCATGCGCTGTTCGACGTGCAAAATGGCGCGCTCGTCGTGCACGACGCCGGTTCTACCAATGGTACCTACGTCAATCGAGAACGCATCGACACGGCCGTGCTAAAGCCCGGCGACATCGTCGCTTTCGGCAAGGCCGAGCTGCGCGTGGAGAAATCGTGACGTTTCCCGCGGAGATGCGCATCGAATCGCTCGAGATTCTCGGCGCGCTCGCCGTCTTCGGCGCGATCGTCGGGCGCCGGCGCTTCACGCCCGCGCCGCGCGTGCCGCAGGACATCCGGCTGGTGCTCGCCGTGAACGATCGACCAGCGGAGCTCACGATCTCCGAAGGCCAAGCGGGACGCATCATCGGGCGTTCTTCAGATGCGGATATACCGCTGGCCGATCCGGAAGCCAGCCGTAGGCATGCAGCGCTGCAGGCTGCGGGAGGCTCGCTCTTCCTTACGGACTTGGGAAGCCGGAACGGCACATTTCTTAACGGAAAACGCCTTTCCGTAGAGGGCATCGAGGTAAAAAGTGGGGATCATATCGACGTGGGAAACACCCGCATCGAAGTAAGTGAAGCTCAGGCCCTGCCGTGACCGTAGCTGTAAGCGGCGATCGCGGGTGCTGTCTCTCGCAGCAATTGGCGGCTGACAGTTACCTTTTCGCCGTTGCAACCGGTTTCGGCCGGATCGACGGAGAGGCGGCGGCGCCGCTCGCGCTCGGAAGGTTGCGTCGCGAATTCGAACGGCGCGCGCGAAGCGGACACGCGTTGAAGCGCGCGGTGACGCGCGTGAACGACGAGTTGCATGCGCGCAGCGCATCGCACGAAGATTACGTTACCGCGGGCGCATCGATGACCGCCGTCCTGTTGATTCGCGAGCGCGCATATCTCGCACACATCGGATCGACCGCAGGCTATTTGGTGCGCGGCGGGTCGGTCGTCGCGCTGACAAAGAACGAGGCTTTTGACGGCGAGCCCGGCTTGCCGGTGCTGATGCGCGCGCTCGGTCTCACGCGCACGCTCGATCTCGCTATCTCCGCTTTTGCGCTTGTGCCGGGCGATGCGCTCGTGCTGGCCGAACGGCCGCTACCGGCCTCCGCCGAGCGGCTCGTCATCAGGTTCAGCGGCGTCGAGGTATCGCAGGTTCCGGCACCCGCCAAGGCGCACACCGCACCATCGATATTGACCGCAGTGCTGGCGACCGTTCTTTTTTACGCGATGCTCGCCATCAGATAGCGATCGTCCTACGCAGGCTTTTGCCGGTCGCGATGGCGCTGGCAATTGCAGCGCTCGCGCTCTCGTTCGCTCCGCCCAAGACGATCGGCCCGCCGTGGCTGCTGGCAGTGCTCGCACTTCTTAGCATCATTTGGGTCGCCGCTCAGCCGCGTGCAACGATGCGCGACGACGCGCTGCCTGCGTTTGCGATCGTCCTTTCCGCGTTTGGATTGCTTGTGGTGGCGCGCATCTCGCCGGAGCTTGCGCACCGTCAGCAATATTGGCTGCTCATCTCGCTGCTGCTCGCCGTCGGATTGGGTCCGGCGCTCACCAATTTCCGGCGCCTAGCCGCCATCAAGTATCTGTGGGTGCTGCTCTCGCTCGTGCTGTTTGCGCTGCTGCTTAAGTTCGGGCAGGAAGTCAACGGCGCGCGCTTGTGGATCCGGATCGGCGCGATTCAATACGAACCGGTCGAACTGATCAAGCTCTTCATCGTATTTTTTCTAGCCGCGTACCTCGCCGAGACCGCGGACGTCATCGCACACGCGCGTCCTTGGTCGATACGCGCCAATCTCAAATACTTGGGGCCGTTGATTTTGGGCTGGGGCCTCTCGATGGCGATCCTGGTATTGCAGCGCGATATTGGGATGGCGGCGCTGCTGCTTGCAACATTCGCCGTTCTGCTTTACGCCGGAACGCGGCGCATCGATTTACTCGCCGGCAGTTTCGTCCTTTTCGTCGGGGTCGCATTTTGGGCGATGCACCATTACAGTTACGTCGGCACGCGCATTGCGGTATGGCGCAATCCGTTTGCGGATCCGCTGGGCGCGGGCTATCAGGCGTCGCAGGGCTACTATTCGTTGGCCGCGGGCGGGCTGTTCGGCACGGGCTATCGCCTCGGCCATCCCGGCTTTATTCCGGCGGCGGCAACCGACTATGTGTATGCCGCGATTAGCGAAGAGTTCGGCCTTATCGGTGCGCTCATCGTGCTCGGACTTTTTCTGCTGCTCGTTCTGCGCATCTTGGCCATCGCGGAATCGCAGCCCGATCTCTACACCAAATTGCTGGCGATCGGCTTGGCGGCAACCATGGCCTTTCAAGTATTCATCATCGTGGGCGGCGTGATCGGGCTCTTCCCGCTGACCGGGATCACGCTGCCTTTCATCTCATATGGCGGCAGCTCACTCGTAGCCAACTTCTTGTTAGTAGGCTTGGCCTGGTCGATGAGCTCCCGTCGAGTATAGTTTTGTTACGCTTGTGTTTGCATGGCAGGCCTGCTGCGCAAGCCAGCCTGAAGAAGCGGGGCTATGCCGTCGTTACGGCGCAATCGCATGCAGTACCGGCGCTTTGCGCGGTCCTTTGGCTGCTGTGCCTCCTGCGGCCCACGCCGCGGCTTCGCTGGCGGCCGGGTTTCTGAATGACGGTTCGCAAACTCGCGAGCTGACGCCCCAGCTCGGCTTCGCTCCGGGAACGGTTCCGGTGGCTAACGTCCTTTCGGGCGGCGCGACGTTTTCCTCAAACAACCCGGTGCGATCGCCGGCGCTTTCGAGCGTTTGGATTCGCGTGCCGCTGCGCATGCAAAACGGCGCGGTCGGACCTCCCGCGCGACGGCGAGGAAGCCGACGCGCTGATGGAGGCTGCCGATCACCGCACGTACCACGCCAAGCAAGGCGGCGCGCAGGCCCCCGCACCGGAGAGTAGTACTAGCACTTCGAGTTGACTCCGGCGGAAAGGAAGATGCATGCACCCACGCCTCGGCATTCTCGTTAGTGCGGCGCTCCTCATAACTTCGACGGCGGCGTGTTCCAGCGGAAACGCGAGCAGCAACACCGCGACGAAGACCACGAAGGTCATGGCCAGTTCGAACGGCGCCGCCGTTTTTAGTACGAACTGCTCGACCTGCCATTCAAGCGACGGCAAGGGCGGTATCGCTCCGCCGCTGGCAGGCAATGCGCTCGTCACCGGCGATCCGCAAAAGGTCATTCATATCGTGAAAGACGGCTTGACGGGCGCGGTGCAAGTCAACGGCAAGAACTACAACGGTACGATGCCGGCCTGGAAAGGAATACTGAGCAACGCCGACCTCGCCGGCGTTATCACGTACATTCGATCCTCGTGGGGCAATAAGGCAAGCGCCGTGACCTCGGCCCAGGTAAGCTCCACTCCTTAGGCAGCGCACAAAAAGTCGCTCGCAAATAAGCGCGCGACATATGCATGCATTTGCGGATCGATGCGCGCCAAGCGCGCGCGCGTCGCGCGCGGCCAAAACGAGTGTGCGTCGTTGGCCCCCACGTACGCGCGCATGCACTCGGCGAAGTATTCGTCGGCTCCCGTTGCGGCATACGGCGTGATGAATGCGCGCGCTTCGCTGAAGAGCCGCCGCAGGACTGGATCGACGCCCGAGCGATAGACGCCGCCGCCGAGCGCGCAGTCCAAAGCGTGCCCGAATTCGTGCGCCACGGTCATGGCGCTGCGTGAGCGCAGGTACACCGTGCGTTTCTCAACCACAAAAAGGCCCGCCGGCGGAGCGGGCCATGCATCGACGTCGATCGCCAGCCGGCGCAGCGCCGGCGATCGCGCACTGTACGAATCGTGTCTTCGCAGCGCCACGACGCGAATTGCGTGGCGCCGCGCGAACCGCAGCGAGTCGGGGCCGAATTTCAGGAGCGTGCGCACCACGCAGGCGTGTTCGTGCGCGCCGCCGTCGAGAAGCGCGAGTGCGGCCTCGCGAGTTGATTGAAGCATCCCCACGACGATGCCCGAGCGGTGTGAACTCAGGATTGCGAAGGTGTTGCCATGAAATGAATGGGGATGATTTCGATACGGCGCGGAACCGCCGAAGATATTGGTGCTTCCGCTCAACTTTGGATTGAAGCAAAAGGTGCTCGACTTGGGAAAGCGCAGACTGATGAGGCCTTGCCAGGTCTGCTTTTAAGTCGGCTGCAGGAGAAGGGGGCGTTACTCTTCATAGTTGAGGCTGAGAGCGCAAGCGTTATCGGAACCGCTACGGTTTTTCCAGCTCGTAAACCGCCCAATACGGGTAACATTATAAAAGCACGCGCGCACATAAGTCTTGTCGCGGTGAAACCGGCATACTGGGGGCGAGGAATCGGCAGGCAGCTCATGCAGCGCATTCTGGATGAGTTATCGCGCAGTGACTACCAAGCGGCTCAACTTTGGGTGGAGACTGTCAACGAGCGAGCAGTGAAGCTTTACCTTAGCCTCGGGTTTACGCCTACCAGCGAAACCAAAGTCAATGATGAAGGCGAATTGCAGCAGCAATATATTCATTTGCTGTCGAAGCGTCGCGAATGACACCAGTCAAAACGTCCTGGCCCGAGCTGCCGTTGCACGTGTGGAAAGAGACGTGCGACACGATTCACATGTACTCGCAGATTCCGGGAAAGCTCCGGCTCGAGCTCTGTCCGCGGGAACCGGAATGGCAGCACACGGCGCTCTACGTGAACTCGCGCGGCCTCACGACGGGCCCCATACCGTACCGCGAACGCACCTTCGAATTCGAATTCAATTTTTTGGAGCATTACGTCGAAATTTCGACGAGCTGGGGACCAACGGCGTCAATACCTTTAGAGCCCCGGACCGTCGCGGACTTCTATACCGAAGTCATGGCCTCGCTTCGCCAGCTGGAGATCGACGTAACGATCAATCCGAAGCCGCAGGAAGTCGCCAACCCTATTCCGCTGAACGAAGATACGACGCACGACGGTTACGACGAGGCGCACGTTGGGCGCTTCTGGACGATTCTCTCGCACATAGACACAGTGTTTCGAGAGTATCGCGCGCCGTTTCGCGGCTGCCATTCGCTCGTGCAATTTTTCTGGGGGACGTTCGACCTTGCGTACTTCCGGTTCACAGGGCGTCCGGCCAGCCCGCCACCCGGCGCCAACCTCATCATGCGCGAAGGTGCAGATGCGGAAGTGATATGCGCGGGCTTCTGGTTTGGTGACGAGCGACTGGCCGAACCGGCCTTTTATAGTTACGTATTTCCCAAGCCCGATGGGCTCGAACGCGCCACGATTCGTCCGGCGCCGGCCGGCTGGAATAAAGATATCGGTGAATTCATCATGCGTTACGACGACGTTCGCGCCTCGGCGTCGCCGCGCGCCGCGATCTTAGAGTTTCTGAACAGCAGCTACGATGCAGCGGTAGAGGCGGCGGCTAGGGTGAGCACTGGTACAGCGCATCGGTAACCAGCTTCGCAGCATCGCTTTCGGCGGTTTGCGCCGTTGCGCGCTGTTGATCGATCTGCGCGACGAACGGAGCGAACGGATCGTAGGTGGGGCCGACGTTCTTGGTGTCGTAGCGCGGTTCGCGCGGACCGGGATTACGGTTTTGCACGCCCGCCTTAAAAAGGTTGCCGGCTGCCGGGGACAGATTCGTGCTGGGCGCCGGCCTCGACGATTGCGCGTTGCCCAATAAAAAAGAGCTTTCCCAGTTCGCAGGCGTGCTTGCGCCTTGTATCTCGCCGAGCTGTTCGGTTGCGATAAAACCGCTGATGACGTTGAGCGATTCTTTCTGCTGTCCCGCGACAGCCAGCAGTGTTTCGCGCATCGCGTCCAGTTTGGGATCGTTCGGCTTGCCCGCCAATAAAGAGTCGATCCGTTTGACGTTGGCAACGATCGGCGTTATCAGGCCTTCTAAGCGGTTCATATCCAAATGCGCGCGCGCTTCGGAGCCCGCCAGGATATCGTCGCGGTAAAGGGTCACGAAGGCGGGTTTGCTCGACGCGATCAGCTCGTCATTCGAAAGCACGCTTGCAATCGCAGGACCGATCGTTTCACGCAGCGCCGTGCAGAAGGGCGTGGATCGAAAATTGCCGATGACCTTGAGCGGGGGCGGCGGCGCGGGCGCGGGGCTCGCCGCGGGCGTTGCGGCGACGGTAACTCCGAGCAGCAGCGCGAGAAAGTGCATGAGGGTTTTCTTCGACACCGAACACGAACCGGCATGCCGGCCGCAGCCGAACGCTTCGCCAGCGCAGACCCCCACGCGCGCATCGCCGCGGCCGTCCTGCGAGCGGTTTTTGGTGAGAGATACGCGCGCGATTTCAACATTGCGCTATGGGAAGGCACGTACGTTGCCGCAACGCGCGAACCGCGTTTCACGCTGCGCGTCAATTCGCCCGCGGCGCTGCGAAGCGCGTTTACTCCGCCGATCGATTTGAATGCGGGCAGAACGTTTGCCGCCGGGCTGCTCGACGTCGACGGCGACATCGAAGCGGCCGTCGACGAGCTCTACGATCTGGCGCAACGTCCCTCGGCGGGCAAGCTCGCGCAGCTGATCCTGTTGTTGCGCCGCCTACCGCGCCCGCAGTTGCCGCCGTTGCGCGAGGCACGCTTACGCGGAAAACGTCACTCCCTGGCGCGCGATCGTGCCGCCATCGGCTTTCACTACGATCAGCCGGTCGAGTTTTATGCCGCTTTCCTCGATCGCGATCTCGTCTACTCGTGCGCGTATTTCGACGAAGGTGTAACGGACTTGAATGCGGCGCAGCGCGCGAAGATCGACCACGCGCTGCGCAAGCTGCGCCTGCGTTCCGGAGAGCGATTGCTGGACATCGGGTGCGGCTGGGGCGCGCTGGCCGTGCGCGCTGCGCAAGAGTACGGCGCGCAGGTTTTGGGAGTAACGCTCAGCGAGCGCCAGACACGAGAAGCTGCGCGGCGCATCGCGCAAGCAGGCCTAAACCATCGCGCACGCGTCGAGCTGCTAGATTACCGGCAGATGCCATCCGATACAGGGCTGTTCGATAAGATCGTCAGCATCGGCATGTTCGAACACGTGGGTCGCGACAGACTTGCCGAGTATTTCGAAACCGCATACCGCTTGCTGAAACCGGGCGGCCTCTTTCTCAATCACGGCATTGCGATCCACGAGCGCAACGCGCGTGGCGGCAAAGTGTCGGGCTTCATGGGCCGCTTCATCTTTCCCGACGGCGAGCTCGTGTTGGTTTCGGATAGCTTACAGTTTGCCGAACGCGCGGGGTTCGAAGTGCGCGACGTCGAGAATCTCCGCGAACACTACCTGCTTACGTTGCGCCACTGGGTAAAAAATCTCGAGACGAATCGCGCACAAGCGGTTGCGGCCGCCGGCGAGCAATCCTATCGCGCATGGCGGCTCTACATGGCGGGAAGCGCGCAAGGTTTTAAGACGAGCAGAGTCGGCGTCTATCAGGCCTTGCTTGCAAAGCCCGCGGAGAACGGTGCGGTTAACCTGCCGGCGACGCGACGCGATCTGTACAGCGCCGGCACGTCCCGTGTAGGCTGAGCGAAACGTCGTGCACGGCGATCGCATGCCGCCGGGCGAGATCGCGAACCACATCGGAATCTAACGCGTAGTCGATATCTGCGATCGCTCCGCACGCATCGCAGCGAAAGTGCGCGTGCGCCGCGCCGGCCGGCTCGTAGTAGGCGCTCTCGGCGCCGGGTAATGAAATTTCGGAAACCAATCCCAATTCACGCAAGCGCGCAAGCGCTCGATAAACGGTGGTGACACCGATGCCCTTTTGCTTCGCTTTCGCCAGCGCAAAAACGTCTGCGGGCGCCAAGTGGGTGCCGCGAGCCTGCTCGCGCACGATCTCGTGCACCAAGCGGTAATTTTTCGTGAGCCCGGATTCGGAAGACACAGACATGCGCCCGAAATTGTACCATATGTGGCGGCTAGGCTGCTTTGCTCAGCATCGCGAATGCGCCAGCCGGAGGTATTCGATGTACGAAGTCACGGTCGACGAACTCGCCGGGCTCTTGCGAAAAGCCGAAAGCGCGCACGCCGAGTACGAGAAACAGCTGGGACACGCCGACGCCGATTGGCCGGCGTGGTACGCGCGCTTCGTCCTGGACAAATTGGAGAAGGACGAGGTCGACCTATAGGGGCGAAGGGGGAGCGCCGCAGCGCGGTATATATTAAAATTATCACATGGCACCCTACCAGGCCCCGCTGCGGGATATGCAATTCGTCCTGCGGGAACTTGCCGCGCTCGATGAGATCTCGAAACTTCCCGGATTCGAAGAAGCCGCCGGCGTAGCCGATCCGGTTCTCGAAGAAGCCGCCTCATTTGCGGCCGGCGTGCTCGATCCGATCAATCAAAGCGGCGACCGCGAAGGCTGCACCTGGCGCGACGGCGTGGTGACGACACCCAAAGGATTCAAGGAAGCCTACGCGCAGTTCGCGCGCGGCGGCTGGATCGGACTTGCGGTCCCACCCGAACACGGCGGCCAGGGATTGCCCGCAGTGCTTTCCGGCGCGACGCTCGAGATGTGGAATGCGGCCAACGTCGGCTTCGCAAACGGTCCGCTGCTCAATCAAGGTGCGATCGAAGCCATCGAACTGATCGGCTCGGACGACCAGAAGAAGCAGTATATTCCGAAACTGGTCTCAGGTGAGTGGACCGGCACGATGTGCCTTACCGAGCCGCAGGCCGGCTCGGATTTGGCGCAAGTGCGCACCAAAGCCCTCCCCGACGGCGGTCACTACCGCATCAGCGGCCAAAAGATTTTTATAACGTTCGGCGAGCACGATATGGCGGCCAACATCATTCACTTGGTGCTGGCGCGGTTGCCCGACGCACCCGAAGGCACGAAAGGCATTTCGATGTTCATCGTGCCGAAAGTTTTGATCGGCCCGGACGGGTCGCTGGGCGAGCGCAACGACGTGCAGTGCGCGGGAATCGAGCATAAACTCGGGCTCAACGCCAATCCGACCTGCACATTGAATTATGGAGAACACGGCGGCGCCGTCGGCTATCTGATCGGCAAGCCCAACGAGGGGCTCAAGAACATGTTCATCATGATGAATGCCGCGCGTTTCAGCGTCGGCGTGCAGGGTCTCGCGATTGCCGACCGCGCCTATCAAAGCGCGTTGCGTTACGCGAAGGAACGTCTCCAATCGCGCGATATCGCTTCGCGCAGCCCCGAGCCGCGGCGCATCATCGAACATCCTGACGTGCGCAGGATGCTGATGTGGATGAAAGCGCAGATCGAGGCGATGCGCGCGCTCGCCTATGTAACCGCTGCCTCGCTCGATCTTTCCGCGAAGCATCCCGATCCAAAAATCAGACAGGCGCAGCGCGCATTCTTGGAACTGATGATTCCGATCGTCAAAGGCTGGTGCACGGAGACCGCCGTCGAGGTCTGTTCGACCGCGCTGCAAGTTTTCGGCGGTATCGGCTACGTCGAAGAAACGGGAATCGCGCAGCAGTACCGGGATGTGCGCATTACGACGATTTATGAGGGCACGACGGGAATTCAGGCGCTGGATCTGGTCGGACGGAAAATCGCACAAGACATGGGCGCGACTGCGAAGGCCGTCATTTCTCAGATGCGCAAGGATGCCGAGGGTCCGATCGGCGCATCGCTGGCTAAAGCATTGGCATCGTTATCCGAAGCATCGGATTGGATCGGCATGACCGCGATGGGCGATCTGCGCGTTGCCGTGGCCTGCAGCGTTCCCTATCTCAAACTCTGGGGAATCACCGCCGGCGGCTGGCAGATGGCGCGTGCCGCAAGAATCGCGGAGGGAAAGATCGCCGCGGGTGACGCGGAGATCGAGTTTTACAAAGCCAAGCTCGCGACTGCAAGATTTTACGCGACCCATATCCTGGCGCAGGCGCCGGCGCTGGCGCGCGAAGTCATCGACGGCTCGGCCGACGTCATGACGCTTACCGAGTCGCAGTTCGAGCTGGACCGCAAAGCAGCGACCGCATGAATAAAGTTATTACGCTCGACAATCCGCCGGTAAACGCCCTGTCGTTTGCTTACTCGGAAAAAATTCTCAAAGAGATCGAGGCCGCCGAAAAAGACCCGTCGGTAACGAGCGTCACGATAACCGGCGCGAACGGATACTTCAGCGCGGGCGTGGACGTCAACGACTTCGCTAAAGAGTGGGATCCGAGCGGCACGACCGTGCGCGATATCATCGAGGCGATCGAGCGCAGCCAGAAAGTGTATATTGCCGCGATCGACGGAGTCGCGCTCGGCGGCGCCCTCGAACTCGCTTTGGCGTGCGATCGGCGTGTCGCAACACCGCGCTCCAAGCTCGGCCTGCCGGAAATCAAGCTCGGTCTCATTCCGGGCGCGGGCGGAACGCAGCGCCTGCCGCGTCTGATCGGCGCGCAAGAAGCGCTGCAGATGATGCTCAAAGGCGAGACGGTCACCGCCGAGCGCGCGCTCGAACTTGGGCTGATCGACGAGATTGTTGACGCGGGCGCGACGGCAACGGATGGTGCGCTCAAAAAACGCCGACTCTCGGAATTGAAAGTTCAGCTGCCGGCCACCGCGCAAGCCTTCGCGCTTCCTTATATTATCGCGCAAGCGCACAAGACGGTGCCGCCCGAAGAGAGCGGCGGGCTTGCGGCGCACAAGCTGATCGACGCGGTGCAGGCCGCATTTGAGCTGCCTTTTCCGCGCGGCATCGCGCGCGAGTACCGGCTCTTCGACGAACTTGTTGGCTCCGCTCCGTCGCTGGCGTTACGTCACCTGTTTTTTGCGGAGCGCGAGCTTTCAAAGATACCTAACTTACCGCCCGCGGATCCGCTCGACATAAAGTCCGCCGGCGTCGTCGGCGGCGGAACTATGGGTACGGGCATCGCAATCACGTTTGCCAACGCCGGGATCCCGGTTACGGTCGTCGAGCCGAGCGCCGAGCAGGTCGCCAAAGCGCGCCAGACGATTTTTGGCATGTTCATGCATCAAGTGAAACGCGGGCGCCTCACGCAAGAGGAAGCATGGAAACGCGGGCAGTCGATTGAGTTCAGCGACGATTACGCCGCGCTGGCGAATTGCGATCTGGTCATCGAAGCCGTCTTCGAGAACATGGCCGTGAAAAAAGAAGTCTTCGCGAAACTCGATGGCGTGGTGAAACCCGGTGCAATTCTCGCCTCGAACACCTCGACGCTGGACATTGATGAGATAGCGTCGGTCACCAAACGCCCGGAGCAGTTCCTCGGCCTGCATTTCTTTGCGCCTGCCAACATCATGAAGTTGCTCGAAATCGTGCGCGGCAAGGCAACATCGGCGCAAACGCTGGCCACGGCGTTTAAACTTGCCAAGCAGCTGCGCAAAGTTGCCGTTCTTTCCGCCAACGCATTCGGCTTTATCGGCAACCGCATGTTTTTCGAATACACGCGCGAAGCGGTCGCACTGGCCGAGGAGGGCGTGCCGCCCGCGCGCATCGACGCCGCGATGAAAAAATTCGGCATGGCTATGGGACCGTTCGCCACCTTCGATCTCTCCGGCATCGACGTCTTTTGGCACGTCGCGCAAGGCCGTCCGGATCTCAATCTCGCGCGCACGCCGATTCTCGACCGGCTCTACGAACAAAAGCGGCTCGGACAAAAGACCGGTAAGGGCTTTTACAAATATGCCGAGGGCAGCCGCGAAGCGATTCGCGACGAAGAAATCGAGAAACTGTTCGCGCAGCTGGCGAAAGAAGAGGGTGTCGCGCAACATTCCGACGTGAGCGACGACGAGATCGCGCAGCGGATCGTGGGCGCGCTTATAAAATCCGGCGAAGAAATATTGCGCGACGGCGTCGCGCTGCGCCCGGGCGACATCGACATCGTATGGATCTACGGATACGGCTTTCCGCCGCACAAAGGCGGCCCGATGTGGCTCCTTCGACAGGCTCAGGATTCCGGCGCTGTCGCGCCTCCAGCGGGCGGGTTGACCTATGCGTGAAGCTGCGATCGTCGCCGCCGCGCGCACGCCGATCGGCAAGGCTTTTCGCGGCGCGTTCAATCAAACGCATGGCGCGACGCTCGCCGGTCACGTCGTTAGAGCGGCAATCGATCGGGCGCAAGTCGATCCGGAAGAGATCGAAGACGTCATCATGGGCGTCGGCCTGCCCGAGGGCACGACCGGAAACAATCTGGGGCGAGTCGCGGCACTGCGCGCCGGATTGCCCGTAACCGTCCCCGGCACGACTATTAATCGCTACTGCGCCTCAGGCTTGCAGGCAATATCGCTGGCCGCGCAGCGCGTCATCGTCGACGGCGCCGACACGGTCGTCGCGGGCGGTGCCGAATCGATCAGCATGGTGCAAACCAACATGAACGTCGAGTTCTTTACCGAGGACTGGATGCTGCGCCACGATCCCGACGTATACATGCCGATGCTGCAGACCGCAGATTACGTCGCTAAGAAGTACAGCGTTTCGCGCGAGCGGCAAGATGAATACGCGCTGCAAAGCCAGCAGCGGACCGCCGCCGCGCAAAAGGCCGGTGCATTCGATGCCGAGATCGTGCCGCTGCCGACCTGGAAATACGTCGAGGACAAAGAGACGGGCAAAGTTCGCGAAGAGCGCGTCACGTTGAACGCGGATGAAGGCAACCGTCCCGACACAACGCTCGAAGGTTTAGCCAAGCTGCCGGGAGTGCTCGATCCGAGTTCGAGCGTGACCGCAGGCAACTCGTCGCAACTTTCCGACGGCGCTGCCGCCGTGGTCGTGATGCGCGCGAAGCTTGCGGACAAGCGCGGAATGAACGTGCTCGGCTGCTATCGCGGGATGGTCGTCGTCGGTAACGAGCCGGGCGAAATGGGGATCGCGCCCGTCTATGCGATTCCGAAGCTCTTGAAGCAGCACGGATTGAAGATCGACGACATCGGATTATGGGAGTTGAACGAAGCGTTCGCGGTGCAAACCGTGTATATCCGCGACGAGCTCGGCATTCCTAACGATCGGTTCAACGTCAGCGGCGGCGCGATTTCGATCGGCCATCCTTACGGCATGTCCGGCGCGCGCATGACGATGCATGCGCTCATTGAAGGCAAGAAGCGCAAAGCCAACTACGTCGTCGTGACGATGTGCATCGGCGGCGGCATGGGCGCAGCCGGCCTCTTCGAAGTCGCCTAAGAGGTCGCCGGCTGCAACGAACGTAGTGCACGGACCTCTTCGCGAAGAGCTTGCGCTTCGATGTGGTCGTACGTCACCGCGGCATTTTCGACGAGCGGCTCGAGCGCGCGCTCTTCGTCGGCATCGACGTCCGCGCCGTCCTCATGCGCGCCATAAAGCACAAAACCGCCGAGCTCCCGGCGATAGAGCAGCGGGATCGCCAACACCGCCGTGTCGTGGCGATCCGGCGGCGCCTCGCGCATCGGCACATCGCCCACGCGAACGCAGGCCAGCTCCGAGCTGATAAAGGCCACCAGCGGATCCGAAGTCGTTAAGACCGCTGCGGGTTCGTGTTTCCAGCCGACGCAGCGCTCAAGCACAAAACTACCGCCCTGACGCGTGTACAAAGCGGCGCCGGTGAGAGCGAGCACCTCGACCGGCAGACGCGTGAGGTAATTCGCAACCGCGCCCGGCTCCTCGACGTGCACGATCGCCTTGGCGGCTCTTGCCAGCCGGCCTTCAGCGATGTAACGCCTACGGAAGATCACGCGATCGACGCCCGCATCGATCCGGTTATGCATGCTATGAAAAAAGAAGCCGAGGATCAGCGCGGCGACGATATCGACCGGCAGGCTGAGTCGAGACTCCATAGTGCGCGACAAGAACAGATCGATAAGGGCGAAGATTCCGACGATAACGGCCGTAAGCAGGCCGTAAACCAGCGTACGGCTCATGACGAAATTGATGTCGACGACGCGCTCGCGGAATATTGCATAGGCGACGGCGAGCGGAAAGATGACTTGCGATGCGTCGATGGTCGTGTGAACCCAATACGGCTCGTAGGCCGGCCAGAGCAGAGAATCGATGACATCGACGACGACCCAGAACAGGAAACCCGCGGCGATCCAATGGAGCCGCTGGCGCAAGCGCATGGTCACGTGCGAGTACGCATCGAATAAACCCAGGAGCGCAATCGCGGACGCAACGACGTCGCACCAAGCGGTGAGTTGCGGCCAGCCGTAGTTGTCGTTTTCGATGAAGTACGGAATTGCTGCAACAATGCCGAGTGCCGCAACGATCGAGATTGCAGTGATGCGCCAAGTGCCCAGCGGCCGGCGCGCTAAACTGAAAGCAAAAAGTACGAGTCCGGTCTTCGGGAGCACGTTCAATAAAATGAGATACGTACGAAACCACAGAGTGGACGCTTCCCAGGGCAGGTATCTCACCGCCAAGACGGAGTTCGGCGCCGCGCCTCCCGCAGCCAGCGAGAAAAGGAAAAACCCCCAGGTTATCGGGCTCGGCCGCAGCAGGACGAGAAATATGCCGATGATGAGCGGCACGGCAAACGCAAATTCACGGATGATGATGAACGCCGGGAGCGTACGCTCCGTCGCGGCGCGAAAGGTTACCGGCACAAATTGTCCGTGCTTCCAAACTTTGAAGGTCCAAACGTCACCGGGCGCGCGCGCCAAGCCGCCGAGTGTTGCGTAACGAACTCTGTCCGGAAGATTCGAAAGATCGATGCGATCGCCGGGACGCATTCCGGCACGCTGCGCCGGGGAGGCCGGCTCTACGACCGTAACGGTGGTTCCGTTCGTCCGAAATCCCCAATCGCCGTTCGGCTGGCCCAGCACTCGAAGCAGATCCGGGAAATACGTCAGGCAGAAGAACAGCGAGAGCGCGACGACCGTAATGATACGAAGCGCGGGATGCGACGCTTTCATGAAACCACCACCTGTAAGGACCTTAACTGGCGATTCTCCTCGCGCAGAGCTTGCGCTTCGATGTGGTCGTACGTCACCGCCGCGTTATTGACGAGCGGCAAGAGCGCCCGCTCGTCGTCGGCGTCCAAGTCGGCGCCGTCCTCGTGAGCTCCATAGAGCGCGAAGCCCGCAAGTTCCCGGCGGAAGACGAGTGGAATTGCAAGGACGGCGGCATCGTGACGATCGGGCGGTGCTTCGCGCATCGGCACGTCGCCTACGCGGACGCAACCTAATTCGGCGCTGATGAACGCAACCAGCGGATCCGACGTAGCGAGCACCGCGGTGGGCTCGTGTTTCCAGCCCGCGCAGCGTTCCAGCGCGAACCCGCCGCCGCGGCGCATGTAGAGCGCAGCTCCCGTAAGGTCCAAAACTTCGGCCGGCAACCGCGTGAGGTAATCGGCAATCGCGCTCGAGTCGTCCACGTGCACGACGGCTCTTGCAGCTTTTGCAAGGCGCATCTCGGCGAAGTGCCGTTTCCGAAAGATCACGCGATCCACTCCGTCGTCGATGCGGCGGCGCATCCCATGGAAGAAGAAACCGAGAACCAGCGCGACCACGATATCGACAGGAAGACTGAACCGGGCTTCCATCGTGCGCGACAAGAACAGGTCGATGAGCGCGAAGACGCCGACGATGATGGTCGTCAGCAATCCGTACGCCACCGTGCGGCTCACGACGAAGTTAATATCGACGACGCGCTCGCGGAAGATCGCATAGGCGACGGTAAGCGGGAAGATCACTTGCGAGGCATCCATCGCAGTGTGCACCCAGTAGGGCTCGTAACCGGGCCAAAGGAGCGCGTCGGCCACGTCGATGACGATCCAGAAAACAAAACCGGCAGCGATCCAGTGCAGCCGCTGGCGCAAACGGATCGCGACGTGCGCGTAAGCGTAAAGGAGTCCGCCCAGCGCGATCGCGGCGGCAAGCAGGTCGCCCGCGACGTTGAGCGTGGGCCAGCCATTTAAGGCAGTGTCCGGAAACAGGAACGCAGGCACTGCCTCGATCACGCCGACGATCGCGGTGGTCGCGATTGCAACGCGCGGCCAAAGACCGAGCGGCCGGCGAGCGAGACTGAACGCAAACAACACGAGCCCCGTTTTCGGCAGCATTGAAATGAGGAGGACGTCTATGCTGCTCCAGATGACATACCAATCCCACTTCGAGATGACGCGCGAAGAGAAGACGGACGTCGGCGGAACACCGCCGGCAGCCAAGGAGAACAGAAAGAATCCCCACGTAATCGGACTGGGGCGTAAGAGAACCAAGAATATCCCGATTAGCAATGGTACGAGAAAGACAATCTCGCGGATCACGATGAATGCCGGCGCCGTCTGTTCGGGAATCGAACGCAGCGTCACGGGAGCGAATTTGCCTGCTCGCCACACTCCGATGGTGACGGTAACGCCCGGAGCCGTCACATATCCGCCGATGATTGAGGAGCGCCGGTCCGCCGGCAATCTGGAGAGATCGAGGCGTTGTCCCGGGCGAATGCCGGCGTGTTGCGCCGGGGTATCCGGTACAACCGTTTCCGCTGTATGGCCGTCGGTTCGTAAGCCGAGCTCTCCGTTGGGATGGCCCGCCACTCTAACGAGATCGGGCAAGCACCAAAGGCAGAAAAACAGCGAGAGCGCCACTACTGTAACAATGCGAAGCGCCGGATGCGAACTTTTCATAGGTCCCTCCCGTTAGTTAATCGACAACAAGGATCACGGGCTCGGGCGTAAGCGTGCCAATTTCGCTTGCGCCGTCGAGCCCGGCATTTTTTAGCGCATGCACGAGCTCGGTCGAGCGATCCGGCGGCACGGCGAGCAGCAATCCGCCCGACGTTTGAGCGTCGCATAAGATCATTCGGCGTGCGAGGCCGACGCTTTCGGAAAACTGCACGCCGCGCTCCAGGGCAAAACGATAATTCGCGCGCGTTCCACTGGGAATGACATCAGCTTGCGCGAGCCGCTCGACTTCGTCGAATTGCGCGACGGCATGCGAGGAGATTTCCGCGCCTGTTCCTCCCGAGGTCATCTCGGCGAGGTGACCGATCAATCCGAAACCGGTCACGTCGGTCGCCGCGTGCACGTCAAAGCGCGCCGCGATTTCCGCGGCATCGCGGTTAAGCGCCAACATCGAATCGATTGCGGGCCGCAAGGCCTCGTCGTCGATCACGTCGTTGCGGCGCGCGGTCGTAAGAATGCCGGTGCCGACCGGTTTGGTCAGCACGAGAGCGTCGCCGGGTTTCCCGGTGTTGTTGCGCCAGATGCGATCGGGATGCACGACGCCCGTTACCGCAAGCCCGTACTTCGGCTCATCGTCTTTGATCGTGTGGCCACCGATGATCTCGATTCCGGCTTCACGCGCCTTCTCGGCGCCGCCCCCGAGAATACTTGCGATGACGTGCGCATCCATCGTTTCGGGAAACGCGCCGATCGCCAGTGCGGCGATCGGGCGCGCGCCCATAGCGTAAATATCCGAAAGCGCGTTGGCGGCTGCAATCCGTCCGTAGTCGCGCGGATCGTCGACAATTGGTGTGAAGAAATCGACCGTTTGTACGAGCGCGATCTCGTCGGTGAGCCGGTAGACTCCGGCATCGTCGGCGGTTGCGGTGCCGACCAGCACATTCGGATCGGCGATCTGAGGCAGCTCGCGCAGGACCTGCGCGAGGACGGCAGCGTCCATTTTAGACGCTCAACCGGCGCAGCTGGAAAGATGCGTTAGCCTGAAGATGTCGGCCTTCGTCATGCATGGCTCTTCGCGCCGCCGGGCGAAGCGCCTCGCATGCAGGTTATGTGCGTCGGCGGCGCATGCGTCGATCGCAGTTATCGCGTGGAGGGCAACATCGTTTTCGGCTCTTCGAATCCGGCAGCGCGCGCGCAGCCGCTTTTCGGCGGCGTCGCGCGAAACGTTTCCGAAAATTTGGCGCGGCTGCGGATCGAAACGGCGCTCGTTACGGTAACGGGCAACGACGTTGCGGGCGCCGTGATGCTGGACGAACTTCGCGAGTCCGGCGTGAACGTCGACCTCGTGAAAACCATTGAAGGGGTTTCCGACGAATACGTCGCCCTCCTCGAACGCGGCGAGTTGGCGCTGGGCGCCGCCGACATGCACGCGATCGAAACTCTTACAGTGGCCGATCTGGATCGGCGGTGGGAGTCGATCGCGGGATCCGCGTGGCTATTCGTCGATTGCAACGTCTCCGCCGCAATTTTGGAAGCCTGCGCCGATCGCCGGTCGATCGCGCGCTACAAACTGGCGATCGATGCGGTGAGCGAGCCGAAGGCGCAAAAACTGCCTCCCCGGCTGGAAGCCGTGGACGTGCTCTTTATTAATGAAGGCGAAGCGCAGTCTTACCTCGGCACCTCATCGGACGTCTGCGGTGAGGAGCTGGTTGCGGCGCTGCTGATGCGCGGCGCGCAATCGGTGGTGCTGACAAGCGGCGAGCGCGGCATGATGTGTGGCGACCGCGCATCGGTAACGGCCATTGCCGCTTCACCCGCAAAACGGGCTTCGGCAACCGGCGCGGGTGACGCGCTCATCGCCGGCACGTTATGGCGGCTCATCGCAGGCGACGATTTACGGGATGCCGCGACGACCGGTGGAGAACTCGCGGCGCTTACTTTGGAATCGGAACGAAGCGTGCGGGCGGATCTTTCTCCGGCGCTATTGGACGCACGTTTGGCGGCGCGCTCGCGATGAACGCGTGGGCCGATTTTTTTGACGTTGCGGACGCGGTCGCCGGCGCACTTACTAATGGGACGCCCGTCGTGGCGCTTGAAAGTACGATCGTGTCGCACGGCATGCCCTACCCGGAAAACTTCGAAACGGCGCTCGCAGTCGAACGCACCGTGCGCGAAGCCGGCGCAACGCCTGCCACCATCGCCGTGATCGGCGGCCGTGTCAAAATCGGTTTGGATGACTCGGCCCTCGAGCGAATGAGCCGCGCCGCCGACGTGCTGAAGCTCAGCCGGGCCGATCTTCCGTTCGCCATTGCCGCAGGCCGCGACGGCGCGACGACGGTGGCGGCCACCACGCTGCTCGCGCATCTCGCCGGAATTAAAGTTTTCGCAACCGGAGGCATCGGCGGCGTGCATCGCGGCGCCGAAAGAACGCTCGATATTTCCGCGGACCTGTACGAACTTGCGCACACGCCGGTGACGGTCGTTTGTTCCGGCGCCAAAGCGCTGCTCGATCTGCCGAAAACGCTCGAAGCGCTGGAGACGCTGGGCGTTCCCGTCATTGCCTATCGAAGCGACGAGTTTCCGGCGTTTTGGAGCCGCGCAAGCGGGCTGAGAGCTCCGCTGCGCTGTGATTCTCCGAAAGACATCGCGCAATTCGTACGAACGCAGCGCGCGCTGCAGCTGAGCGGCGGGGCACTTATCGCCAATCCAATCGCTTCCGCTGACGAGATTCCGCGCGCGGAAATGGAGGGCTTCATCGAAACGGCGGTTCGTGAAGCAGAAGCGGCGGCAATCAGCGGCAAGGCCGTGACGCCATGGCTGCTCGAGCGTATCGGCCAGCTCACGGCCGGCCGCAGCCTTGCCGCAAATATAGCGCTGGTGAAGAACAACGCCGGCCTGGGCGCCGAGATCGCCCGCTTTCTCCGCTAGCGCGCTAGGGCCAAAAGCCGGCCCGCGGCGAAGCATTCGCCCTTGCGGCTCGTACGCTCGAAGATCCAATCGCAGGCGATTCTTTTAAGCATCGTCCCGCTGGCGTTTTTGCTGGTCTTTCTCGCAGTGGTTGCGATGCTCGTCGATCGCACCGCCGAAATGACGATTTGGACGCAGCAGGCCTCGCGCATGCTCGATCAGTCTGACACGATTCTCAAGACGCTCGGAGACGCAAATCGAGCGGTCGCGGATTATACCGCCCGCCCCAGCCAAGCTCTATTGAAAACGTACCGTGTGAGAGCAGCTGGCGCGCGCGCGCAGGCGCACGAACTCGTTCGCATGGTCCAGGATCCAGCACAAAGAGTCCGTGCCGCCGCCTACATGCGGGCTGTCGATCGTGTCTTTGGCGTGCTGGACACCTATCTCTCCGAGCTGCAATCGGGGCATGCGGCTCGCGCCCGGGCGTTGGTTTCATCGCCGGCCACGCGTGCGTTCACCGCAAACTTTCAACTTGCGAAAGCGAGTTTCGATCGAGCTGAGCGTCAGCTGACGAGTTCGAGCTTTCGCGCGCTGCGCGATCAAATCCGGACGTATGGTTTCATACTGCTCATTCTGACTTTCGCCGGAATCATTCTGACGTTATTCACGACCGGCCGTTTTGGCATCAATATTGCAAAGCGTTTGCGGCTGCTCGCCGAGAACGCGGACCGTTTGGGCTCCGGCCAAACCACTGCGCCCGTGCATGGCGACGACGAGATCGCCGATCTCGATCGTATCTATCACGAAATGGCTCAGCGCATCCACGATACGCTTTCAGCCTACCGGCGCGAACACTACATCGCCTCGACGCTGCAGCGCGCGCTGCTGCCGCAAGAGATGCCGCGCGTCCCGGGTTTGCGCATCGACACGGCTTATGCGGCTGCGGCGCACGCCGCCGAGATCGGCGGCGATTGGTACGACGTCTTCAAGTTGGACGAAGGGCTGGTTGGGATCAGCGTCGGCGACGTCGCCGGCCATGGATTGCGGGCCGCGGCGATCATGGGATCCGTGCGGCAGGCTATCCGCAGCGCTGCCAGAGTGCATAGCGAACCGGCCACCGTTCTGGATCGCGCGAACCGCGCACTCTGCGCGGACGAAGCAGACGTTATCGTCACGGCGTTCTTCGCGACGATCGACATGCGCAACGGCAAGACTCGCTACGCGGTTGCAGGCCACCCCTTGCCGCTGATCGTCCATTCCGGCACGCAAGTCGAACAGCTGACGGGAGAGGGACTCATTCTGGGCGTCGACGCGCACGCGAGTTTTCGAACGTTTGAAAGAGACTTGCGGATCGGCGAAGGCATAGTCGGTTTCACCGACGGCTTGATCGAAATCGAACGCGATTATCTCAAAGGCATGGAGAATTTGATCGAGACCGTCAAGAGCGAATACGGCAGTATGCCTTCAGAAAATATTGCGGAGCACATAAAGGACCGGATCCTTGCTAACGCGGAGCCCGCCGATGATTCGGCGGTTCTTTTCGTGGGCATCACGAATCTCGGCATGAACGGTTCGCCGCAAGAACAGACGTGGAAGGTGAACGTGCGCGAACGCGGCGCCGCCTATCGCGTACGCCGCGCGGTGTTGTGGAATCTGGCTACCCGCGCGAAGCCGGGATCGGATTTGGCCGCCGTCGAGCTGATTTTGGGCGAGTTGCTTTCCAATGTTGCGCAGCATACCCCCGGCGATGCTGAAATCAGTATGGAATTCCGCGACGGGCAAGCTGTTTTGCGCGTCCGCGATACAGGCAAGCCGTTTGCAAGCAACGGCGGGCCGAGCCCCGACCCGATGTCGCTAAGCGGCCGCGGACTGCATCTGATCCGGAGCCTGGCGCGTTCCATCGAATTCAAAAATAACGGAAGCGGGAATAGCGTTGCCGTGGTGCTGGCGATACATATTTCTTAGCTCGGTAAAGAACGAAAGGGGCCGAAAGGCCCCTTTCGACGAAGAATCTCGCCCGTGAGAAACTCGCGGGTTTTTTTTCTGCTGGCGCTTCTGGTTGCGGCGGCAGCGATCGCATGGTACTTTACGTCGCATCGTACTTCGGCCGGCGAAGTGACCGTCTATTACACGAAGGTCGATGGCCAATCCGAAGTACCGTGGACCATCTCGGTGCGCCCGCAGCAGCCGGGCGAGAGCGGCGCAGATCGGCTCCAGTACTTCGTCCTTTACGCGGCGTCTCAGGCCGTTGCAGGGCCGCCCGCCAATCTTTCGGCCATTCGGTTTCCGGCGGGAACCCGCGTGCTCTCCGCGGCCGTTGACGGTACGACGGCAGTCGTCGATCTTTCCGCTGAAGTCAACGACGGGCGCGCCGGCGCGTTGAACGAGAGCGGCGAGTTCAAGTCGCTGGTGTGGACACTCACCGCGCTGCCCGGAATCGATCGCGTGGCCGTGCGAATTGCGGGCAAAAAAGTGGCCACGCTGCCCGGAGGAAGTTTCGAAATCGATGAACCGTTACGCCGTTCGGATTGGTAGCGTTCTCGCACTCGCACTGAGCTTTCAGCTCTGCGGCCTGGCGCGTTCGAACGCTGCTGAGAACACAACCTATATCTATAACGGCAAGCGGATCGTCTTTACGACGTTGCTGCAGCACACCGGCGGACCGGCGGTGTCGGCGGACGATCCCGGTTTCCACGAACTCATCAAGGCGGCCGGCGCGTCGCTGTCGTGGGATCCCGATAACCAATACGTCCTCATAACGTTTCCGGGACCGAGCATCATCAGTTTCGCAATCGGCGACGCGCATTACTTGGTAGGGTCGGTCTCGCGGCCGGCTTCTTTCGCGCCGTTCATGCACGACGCGCATGCCTACGTTCCAATAGAGGATGTCTTGCGCGCGCTCAAGCTTCCGCCGCTCTCCGCGGCTTCGCTGCCGGCCGCTTCGCCGGCAGCGAAGACGCCTGTGCCGTTGCCTGAATCTACCTCCGATATCTCGGCGCCGCCGACGCCGCCGCCGTTTGCGACGCCGCAGCCCTCGCCGCAACCGGCACAAGTTACGGGTGTCGACGTGCAATCGCAACCGGGCAGCGTCACCGTTCGCATCGGCATCGTTGGAGATGGATCGTACGAATGGCACCGTTTGCGCGCGCCGGATAACCGCTGGTGGATTGACGTTCACAATGCGCGTTTGACAACGGCGCCGATCGATCAAAATGCCGGGGACATCGTTTCATCCGTACGCGTGCGTCAGCAAAACGGCGACACCGTTCGCATGGCGCTCTCGCTTTCGGCCGCCAACCAAGTCGACGTAACGCCCGGCGCCGACGGTATAACCGTTGTCGCTTCGGCCCGGATTCTAGCGGACGCTCCGCGCGGCGGGCTCGGCACGTTCGGTTCCAACGCAACCGCGGTTGCAACGCCCGCGGCTTCCCCCTCCGTGCAATACGTGCCCACGAACCCGAGATTGATCGTTATCGATCCAGGTCACGGCGGCAGCGATCCCGGCACGGTTCGCGGCGATACGCAAGAGAAAGGTTTGGCGCTCGACATGGCTAGGCACGTTCGCGATATCTTGGTCGCGCGCGGCTGGCAAGTGATCATGACGCGTAATGACGATCGCGACGTCTTTGCGCCCAACGATTCTGCCCACGACGAGCTGCAGGCGCGCGACGACGTCGCCAATTCAAGAGGCGCGCGGCTGCTGGTTAGCATCCATGTCAACAGCTATGTGAATTCGGGGCCGCACGGCGTGACGACGTTTTACTATAAGGCGAGCGACCTCGCGCTGGCCCAAGCCGTCAACCGGCGCATAACGTCGGAACTCGGGCTCAAGAATAACGGCGTCATCAAAGACAAACTCTACGTCGTCAACCATGCCAACATGCCGGCTGCGCTGGTCGAAACGGCCTTCATTTCTAACCCCGACGACCTCGCCCTCTTGCAGTCGGCAAGCTGGCGGCAGAAGATGGCGCAAGCGATCGCCGACGGCATAGTAGATTATACGGAGAATAACTAAGCATTCTAGGTTTATTCGATTCGGGGCTCGGCGGGCTGACAGTGCTGCGGCGGCTGCACGAGAAGTTACCGCGGCACGACATCGTGTTTTTTGCAGACCAATTGCACGTGCCTTACGGCGACCGCAGCACGGATGAGTTGGTCCAGCTGCTGCGCGCGAACGTCGCGTTCTTGGACGAACGCGGTGCGGATGCAATCGTTATGGCATGCAACACGTCGTGCGCGACCGCTTCGCAGCAAGGCTGGCCGCGATCGCGCGCTGCGATCGTGGACCTGATCGAGTCGGCAGCGATCGCCGTTGAAAGTGCAGGTTACGAGCGTGTAGGCGTCATCGCGACTTCGGCAACTATGGCGACTGGAGCTTATACGAAGAAGATCGCGGCGCGCGTTCCTGGCGCCCGTGTCACGGAAGTCGCGGCTCCGGCGCTGGTGCCGCTCGTGGAGGCCGGAAAGCTGGAAGGCCCTGAGCCCCGTGCCGCGGTTGCGGCCGCGTGCGCGCAGTTGCCGCGCGAACTCGACGCAGTCATTTTGGCGTGCACGCACTATCCGCTGCTGGATGCGCACTTCGCGGCGGTGCTCGGCGACGGTATAGCACGCATCGATCCCGCTCTCGAGCAAGCCGAATGCGCGGCGGCGATCGCCGCCAACGAAGGTTTCGGGCCCGGAACCGGATCGATCGTCTGCATCACGAGCGGCGATCCGGATCGTTTCCGCAGCGCCGTAACTGCGACGCTGGGCGAATTGCCGGAGATCTCTTTTGAACGTTAAGGTCGCGGTCGCCGGCGGCGGGCCCGCCGGCATGATGCTGGGATTCTTGCTCGCCCGCGCTGGAGTAGAAGTCGCGGTGCTTGAGAAGCACGCGGATTTTCTGCGGGATTTTCGCGGCGACACGATTCATCCGTCGACGCTCGACCTCATGTGGGAACTGGGACTGCTCGAGGCATTCCTGGCGCGTCCGCACAGCGAAATCACGCAGTTCTCGGGAGTCGTGGACGATGTCGAATATCCGTTCGTCGACCTCCGGCACGTTCCGACGCATTGTAAATTCTTGGCGTTCATGCCGCAGTGGGATTTCCTGAACTTCTTGGCGGAACACGCGCGGCGTTATCCCGCGTTTCATCTGCTTATGCAAACCGAAGCGACGAGCATGCTGAAAGACGGCGGGCGAGTCGCCGGCGTGCGCGCATCAACGCCGCAGGGTGAGATCGACATTCGCGCGGACTTGACGGTCGGCGCCGACGGCCGCAACTCGACGCTGCGCGAGGCCGCCCGGATGCCCGTCAAGGATTTTGGCGCGCCGATGGACGCCTTGTGGCTGCGCTTGCCGCGCGAGCCGGAAGATCCCGGCCAAGTCTTCGGGTACATCAAGAACGGAAAGATCTTCGTCATGCTTTTGCGCGATACGTACTGGCAGTGCGCGTATATCATCACGAAGGGGTCGTTCAAGACGCTCAAGGCGCGCGGCCTGGAAGAGTTTCGTGCCGGCATTGCCGAGCAGGCGCCGTTCGTGCGCGATCGTGTCGCCGCGCTGCGGAGCTGGGACGACGTCAAGC
Source organism: Vulcanimicrobiota bacterium (assembly GCA_003140855.1). GTDB lineage: Bacteria > Vulcanimicrobiota > Vulcanimicrobiia > Vulcanimicrobiales > Vulcanimicrobiaceae > Rubrimentiphilum. The sequence continues at coordinate 38,011 of PLLF01000093.1, read as the reverse complement.
TGCTGCTGGTTCAGGTCGACCGCCTGGAAAAATGGTACGAAGACGGGCTACTCTTCATCGGCGACGCGGCGCACGCCATGTCGCCGATTGGGGGCGTCGGGATCAATCTTGCAATTCAGGACGCGGTCGCGGCCGCAAATATTCTGTATCCGGATCTCGCTGCGAATCGCGCGCCGGACTTGGCGGCCGTGCAGCGGCGCCGCACATTTCCGACAGTCATGACCCAAGGCTTGCAGTTGTTCATACAAAAGGCGGTGATCTCGAAATTCTTGCAGCCCGCTGCGGCGAAAAAAACCGGGAGAGGGCCGTTGCTGCTGCGCGCGTTCAAGCACTTTCCGTTGTTGCGGCGCATCCCGGCGCGCTTAATAGGAGTCGGCTTTCGCCCGGAGCATATTCACACTCCGGAAGCGGCGAAGCTTTAGCTGGACGAAGCCCCCTAGTCGTGTTAGAATAACTTTGCATGACAAAGTTACTCGCCATCGTGGGAGCGTCAATTGTCGGCCTGGGCGTGCTTGTGGTGTGCGCGTATTTGGCCTCGATATACGGCCGCCCGCCGATGCCGCTGCCGCTCGGCACCGTGCTGTGGGATTATGAAACCGGATTTACCGTAACGCGCGTCGCGCGGCATAGCGCTTCGGCGGGAATGACTGCTTATGAAGTGACCGCGCGCGTGTTCTGTCCTTACGGCGAGCGGTACCATTGGACGCCGCGCAGCGCCCACGTCTTCGATAATGACGGACGCACATACTATGCGAGCGCAGGCACCGCAGCTCACAAGATCCTCGGCGCGACCGACACGGAGCACTTGACGTTTCTGCTTCCAACTGCTGTCGAGCAGCCGGCGCTCGTCTTTGACGATACGCTCGGCATTCTGCCGATTATCGATTCGCTGCGGGCCGGCCCTCCGGAACTCTATGAGCCGCGCCGCTTTAACTTACGCTACGATTGAACTAGAGCGCGACGATGTGGAATGCCCAGAAGAACAGGCCCACGCTGAACGTCGCGAGCATTGCGCCGGCCACGACTTGGCCGACCGTGTGCGCGCGCAAATACACGCGCGCCCAGCACACCATCGGGATGAGCACCAAGAACGGCAGCGGCTGGCGACCGTAGAGCAAGCTCAACGCTACGAGCGGCGCCGTGATCCCGACCGCGTGCGTGCTGATCTTCCAGTAGCGCGTGATGTACTGCACGACCGCGGTAGCCAACGTGTAGCCCGCCATCGAGGCGACCAGCAGTTTGGGCGCGTGGGTCAGCCATAACGTAGCCGTGCCCACCAGATAGAAGATGACGAAGACGAAAAAAACTTTCTCGCGCTCTTGCCGGATCGACATGTCGAGATCCGATATGCGATCGGTCGCGTAGAGCCAGAAGATGAAGAGCATCGGACCGAGCGATGTGAAGAACGTGCTCAAGAAGAGCAGCCACCAAAACTCGTCCGTGCTGCGCGCGCGCACGTGCGACAAGATGACGAACAGGGCGAGCGCGGTGAGGAACGGATTGAAGATGGTGGAGAGAATTCGCGCCAAATCGCGCCAAACGCGCCGGTTCCGTACGGGAAGCGGCGTCACGGCCGGATGTTCTAGCACTGAAGGCTACTAAACCCGTGCCCGCGGCGGTTCCTGCGAGCCCTCTCTCCCTCGTGCGGGGGACGCGGGTTCCGGGTCTGTCGAAGGGTGGGGTCCGCCCATGGTAATCGAACGCATCGACTCTCCCGCCGACGTCAAAGCCCTTTCCCGCCCGGAGATCGATCTGCTGGCTTGCGAAATTCGCGAGCTGCTGGTTGAAGTCTGCGTGCAAAACGGGGGGCATTTGGCTCCCAACCTCGGCGTGGTCGAGCTGACGCTCGCGCTTCACCGCACGCTCGATCTGCCCAACGATCGGATCGTCTGGGACGTCAGCCACCAAACGTACGTGCACAAACTCTTGACGGGCCGGCGCGATCGTTTTGCTACGCTGCGAAAAGGCGGCGGAATCTCGGGCTTTGCGATGCGCACCGAATCCGAATACGATTGCTTTGGGGCCGGCCACGCAAGCACCGGCGTTTCGGCCGCGCTCGGCATGGCGCGGGCGCGCGACCTGACCGGCGGCAACGAAACGATCGTGGCGGTGATCGGCGACGGCGCGCTGACCGGCGGCCTGGCTTACGAAGCGCTCAACAATGCCGGGCAGATGCGCAGCAATTTCATCGTGATTCTCAACGACAACGAAATGTCGATAGCGCCCAACGTCGGATCGATCGCGTCGTACCTCTCGGTTCTTCGCAGCAAGCCGTTTGCCAATCAAGTGCGCGCGACCGGAAAGCACGTGCTCGATCATCTGCCGCTGGGAGGCATGGCGAAGAAAGCGTTCGAGTCGGCCGAGCTCGGAGCGATGCGGTTCATAGCGCCTTCGGAAAAAGCCGCCGTCATTTTCGAAGAGCTCGGTTTCCGCTACATCGGAGCCATCGACGGCCACAACTACGATACGCTGGTCGACGCTCTCGAGACCGCGAAGGCAATTCCGCGCGCGGTGCTCTTACATATTCGTACCGTGAAAGGCAAAGGCTACGAGCCGGCGGAGCGCGACTCGCGAACCTTCCACGGCATCGGCGCCAACGCGTTCGAGCCGCGCGACGGCAGCAAAAAAGCCGCTGCGCCCGCGGCGCCAAAGTTTCAGGACGTGTTCGCCGATGCGATGATCGCGCTGGCCGAAAAGGATCCGCGCGTGATCGGCATCACGGCCGCAATGCCCGACGGCACCGGGCTTTCGAAGTTTGCCAAACGCTTTCCCGAGCGCTATTTCGACGTCGGCATAGCCGAAGCGCACGCCGTGTGTTTTGCCGCGGGCGCGGCGACGAACGGACTCAGGCCGGTCTGCGCGATTTACTCGACGTTCCTGCAGCGGGCGTACGATCAGGTCGTACACGACGTCTGCGTACAAAATTTACCGGTCGTCTTTTGCATGGATCGCGCGGGCATGGTCGGCGATGACGGTCCCACGCATATGGGCCTTTACGATATCGCGTATATGCGCACGCTGCCGAACATGACGTGCATGGCGCCGCGCAACGAGGAAGAGCTGTATCCGATGCTCGAGCACGCGCTCTCGCTGGATGGCCCGGCGGCGATTCGCTATCCGCGCGGTTCGACCAGCGGAAAATATCGCGATCCCGTTGCGCCGATCGTGCATGGACGCGGCGAGGTGCTGCGCCGCGCCCTTCGACAAACTCAGGATGACATGCGCGTTGCGATCCTGGCTTACGGCAATACGGTGGACGTGGCGCTGGATGCTCACGCTCTGGTGAACGGTGATGTGACCGTCGTCAACATGCGCTTCGCGAAGCCGATCGACGAAGCACTTCTGGTGGAGCTCGCGGCAAACCACTCGCACTTCATTACGCTCGAAGAGCACTCGCTGGCGGGCGGATTCGGTTCGGCCGTCGCCGAGTTTGTTTCAGATCGCGGCTTGAACGTCAGGGTCGAACGGGTCGGCGTTCCGAGCGTGCTGGTACAACACGATTCGCAGCCCAAACAACGCGCGCTGTTTGGCCTAACCGGCGAAGACGTCGCCGCGCGCGTTGAAAATGCTCTTCTACCGGTTTCCGACGGCGCCGGCGCTTTAGAACTGGTGGAGGAACCGGTATGACCTGGCTCATTGGCGTCGCGACGGCAAAACCGATTTTGGCAAATCCGCCGCCGATACAAGTTCCACAACCAGTTCCTCAGCAGGCCGTCAATTTCAACGCGCCGGCCCCACAGACGTGGTTTCAGCTGCACGCGAGTTGGCTGACGCACGGTCTCGCCGGCCTGTTCCTCATCGTTGCGCTCGGCCTGATCATCATGCTGGCGATTCAAACCACTAAACAGGAAGGGCTGTCGGGAACGCTCGGCGGCCGCGTCGAGTCCGCATACAGCCGCTTGGGCGCAGAAGAACAGCTGAAGCGCATAACGGGAGTATTTGCTGTGATGTTCGTCGTCATCGGCACGATCTTGTCGCTGACCGGTATCTAGCTCGTGCCGCTGCTAGAAGTCAAAAATCTCCGGACGACGTTCAATACCGAGGACGGCTTGGTCACGGCGGTCAACGGCTTGTCCTATTCGCTCGAAGCCGGCTCGACGCTGGGCATCGTCGGCGAATCGGGCTCGGGAAAATCCGTCAACGCGCTTTCGATCATGCGCCTGATTCAGCGGCCCGGGAGGATCGATCCGCACAGCTCGGTCCATTTCGAAGACGAGAACCTCCTCGAAAAATCTGAAGCGGAAATGCGCAAGATCCGCGGGCGCAAGATCGCGATGATTTTTCAAGATCCCATGACGTCGCTCAATCCGGTGCTTACGATCGGCGAACAGATCTCCGAAGCGGTGCAGTTACATCTGGGTTACAACAAGCGGGAAGCATTCGACAAAACGGTCGAGATGCTCAAGAAAGTCCGCATCCCTCTTCCCGACAAGCGTTTCAAAGACTATCCGCATCAATTCTCCGGCGGCATGCGTCAGCGCGTGATGATCGCCATGGCGCTTTCCTGCGATCCGCGCCTGCTGATCGCGGACGAGCCGACGACGGCGCTGGACGTGACCATTCAAGCGCAAATTTTGGAACTGATGAGCGAAATGCAGCGCGAAACCGGGGCTGCCATCATTCTCATCACGCACGACTTGGGGATCGTCGCGGAGGTCTGCGAAAACGTGCTGGTGATGTACGGCGGGAACATGGTCGAGTATGGCAACGCCGAGCAAATATTCGACACTCCGAAGATGCCGTACACCCAAGGTTTGCTTGCGTCTCTCCCACGCCTGGACGTGCGCGAGCGTCACCGGCTCGAGCCTATTCCGGGTCAGCCTCCGAATTTGTTGCGGCTGCCGCCGGGCTGCGCGTTTGCGCCGCGGTGCCGTTACCGCATGCCGATCTGCGACGAACCCGTTCCCGTGTATGATTTCGGAGCCGGTCACGTCGCGCGCTGCTTCCTGTACGACGAGCGTGCGAAAGACCAGCGCACGATTGAAGTGGAGACGGCCCCGATTGCGAGTCCGCCGCCGGAGGCGGCACGAGTATGAGCGCAGCGCAGCAGATCGCCACCGAGCCAGCGACCGACGATCTCCTCGAAGTAACGGGACTGTATAAGTATTTTCCGATCCACGCGGGTTTGATGTCGCGCCACATCGGTGACGTCAAAGCGGTCGACGGTGTTGATTTTACGATCGCGCGCGGCGAAACGCTGGGGCTCGTCGGCGAGTCGGGCTCGGGAAAGACAACCGTCGGGCGCGTCATCTTACGCTTGTTACCGGCCAGCCAAGGTGAGATCTGTTTCGACGGCAAGCCGATCCTCGATCTCTCGCGCGGCGAGATCCGCCGGCTGCGCCGCGAGATGCAAATCATCTTCCAAGATCCGTTTGCCTCGCTGAATCCGCGCATGACCGTGGGCGACATCGTCGCCGAACCTTTGAAGATTCACCATTTGGCGCAAGGGAAAGCGATCGACGAGCGCGTTCAGGAGTTGCTGCGTCTCGTGGGACTGCAGCCCTATCATTCAAACCGTTATCCGCACGAATTCTCCGGCGGCCAACGCCAGCGCATCGGCATCGCGCGCGCGCTCGCCGTCGATCCGAAATTCATCGTCTGCGACGAACCCGTCTCGGCGCTCGACGTCTCGATCCAAGCGCAAGTCATTAACCTGCTCGAAGATTTGCAGGCGCAGTTGGGATTGACGTATTTATTCATCGCGCACGATCTTTCGGTCGTGCGTCATATATCGACGCGCGTCGCGGTCATGTACGTGGGCAAGCTCATGGAAATGGCGCGGCGCGACGATCTGTATGAAGAGCCGCTGCACCCGTACACGATCTCGCTGCTCTCGGCGATTCCGATTCCCGATCCGCACGTCGAACAGCGCCGCAAGCGCATCGTCCTCACGGGCGACATTCCGTCGCCCGTTAATCCGCCGTCGGGCTGCCGCTTTCACACGCGCTGCCCGATCGCTTTCGAGCGGTGCAAAGTCGAGGTGCCGCCGTTCACCGAATACCGGCCGGGCCATTTCGCGGCATGTCACTGGGTCGAAGAGCACGGCGGGGCACAGCCGAACATTACCGCCGCACTTGCGGCGAAAGAGTCCGCGGGTGGTTCCGTTGTCGTTGCGCCGGGCTCGTTAACGGACGCTATTCCGCCGAGCTAGCGGCGCCCCAAGGGATTTCTCAGGCGGCGCCTGTAGCGTCAGGGCATGCGTACTTTTCTTTTCGCCATTACACTAGCGCTTTGCGCAGCTCCGGTTGCGGCCGCGGCTCAGGGTTTCCCGGACATGACGCCCGAGCTGCAAGCCCAAATGCAAACGCTTCGGGACACCGCTAAGACCAATAGTTTTAATGCGCTGAGCGCGGATCACCGCATCAAAGTGCAAGCCATCATCACGCAGTTCGGCAACGGCTCGCTTGCTATGGCCGACGCGGTCACGCAAATCGACGCGGTGCTTACTCCAGACGAGTCAACAGCGGTCATCGCGCAGGGACAAGCGCTTCGCGATGCTATGCGTAAAGCTTTTGCCGATGCAAACGGCGGTTCGCCGCCGCCGGGGCGAGAGGGCCGTCCACCGGGAGCCGGCGGGCAGGGGCAGCGCCGTCCGCCCGACGCGGGCCGCACTCTACTGCAAGTTGCAGCTTCGCCGGACGCGCTGCGTGCGGCCATGCAGCCCTAGCTTAGCCTGCCCTGAGCGAAGTCGAAGGGTGCGGCGCGAGTGTGCCATAGCTGGGTGATGCAAATCGCATCACCTGGCCGATCCCCAGCGTTCTGAAAAGCGCCGCTACGCGCGGGCTCAATGAGGCAATGGCGCGCGCCTTCACCGCGCCGTACGTCCACGCGTGTTCGAACGCGTACCAAAACAGCAGCCCCGCGATCACCGCCGCGCCGTAGGCGCCAAGCAATCTCCAGGGTCGGTTTGCCGGCAGGCCACGCCGCGACACTCAAGTTGGACATCGGCGGCGGCTCTGTTTTTGCCAACGGCGCGACGCACATGTCGATTCCCGTCGTCAACGGAACGGCGAGCGCTACCGTTCGGAATGTGCATGCCGGCCAAGCGATACTGAGGTACCAGCTGCACGTGAAAATTCCGGGGGCCTGGAACTAGAGCCGAAGGGCGCCCCCGGCTACGCGCGAATGATGCGCACGATGTTTCGCGCCTCCGTTTGCATTGTAGCCGGGCTCGCGCTTCTCGCATCGAGCTCCGCAGCCGTCTCCGCCGCTGCACGCTTCACCATGGCGCAAGTGCTGTCGGCTCCGTTTGTCGATGATCTGACTTCGTCGCCCAATGGGAACGCGGTCGCGTTCACGGCCAGCGAGCGCGGAGCGCACAACGTGTATGCGCTAATCCTCGCCGGCCCCCCGCGACCTTCTCGCCGTACCGCGTACACGAGCGATGACGGACAAGTCATCGGTTCGCTTGCGATTACGCCGGACAATTTGGCCATCGTGTACGTGCGGGGTGAAGGGACCAACCGGCGGAGTGAATACCCAAATCCGCTGTCGCTTCCGATTCCGCCGAAACAAACGATTTGGATCGTTGGGATGCCGGGTCAATCGCCTGTGCCGGTGCGCGTCGGTGAAGGCTATTCTCCGGTGATCTCGCCGCGAGGCGATCGCGCGGTTTGGCTCTTACGCGGCCAACCCTATTCGGCTGCGCTCAACACGAGAGGGAACCGTCCGCGCGTAGGAAAACCGGCGCGGCTCTTTGCTATCCGCGGGTCGCTCGCCGATCCGGTCTTTTCACCGGACGGTTCACATATAGCATTTACAAACTCGCGCGGCGACCACGGTTTCATTGCGATCTACGATCTCCGGGCGAACCGCATCGCGTACGCGGCGCCATTCTTTGCGCACGACGTCGCGTCGGCTTGGTCGGCGGACGGAAAACAGATTGCGTTCATTCGTGCGCCGGGTACGCTCGAGAATGAAGACCCTTATGTAGATTACGTAAAGGAGCCGTGGTCGATTTGGGTCGCCGGCGCGGACGGCGGCGGCGGGCATAAGATATGGCAAGCCGATCCCGGCATGGGCAGCGAGTTCTATGGACTCGACAGTCCCGCGCAACTTTTTTGGTCGAACAACGGTCGCATCGCCTTTCCATGGGAGAAGGACGGCTGGCGGCATCTCTATTCGGTGCAGGCGAACGGCGGCCCGGCTTCGCTGCTCACTCCCGGTAAGTTCGAAGTAGAAAGCGCGTCTGTTTCTGTCGATCGTTCCCGCCTCATTTTCTCGAGTAATCAAGGTGATATCGATCGCCGCCACATTTGGAGCGCAAGCGTCGCTGGCGCCGCCGCAGCCGAAGAAACAAACGGTCCGCATAGCCAGTGGAGCCCTGTTGGGCTTAGGGACAATTTGGTTGGGTACATTGACGCCGACTACAATCATCCGCCCGCAGTCTTTGTCTTAAACAGCGACGTTCATGGTTCAACACCGGTGGGCGGCCCGGACGCCCCGCCGGAATTTCCCGCAAGCGATCTTGTCGAACCGCAGCTCGTCACGTTTCAGGCGCCGGACGGCCTGCTTATTCACTCGCAAGTGTTCGTGCCGCAAGACGGGCTTGCAAAACACTGCGCGATCATCTTCGATCACGGCGGTTCGCGCCGGCAGATGCTGCCCGGCTTCCACTATCTGGAGTTCTATACCGATCTCTACGAATCGAACCAGTACTACGCCAACCACGGATGCGTCGTGCTGTCCATAAACTACCGCAGCGGAATCATGTACGGCCACGATTTTCGCGAAGCGAAAAATTATGGCGCGAAAGGCGGGAGCGAGTACCAGGACGTGCTCGCGGGCGTCGCCTACTTGCAAAGCCGGCCCGACGTCGATCCGGCGCGGATCGGCATTTACGGCCTCTCGTATGGCGGATACCTGACCGCGCTGGGGTTGGCGCGCAATTCCGATATCTTTAAAGCCGGCGTCGACATGGCGGGCGTGCACAACTGGGCGACGACGCTCGACGCGGATTATGGCCGCGGCGTCGGCACGCCCGCCGAACGGAAGATCGCCGAGGGTTCCTCACCTATATCGGCGGTCGAAACGTGGCGCTCGCCGGTCTTTATGAGTCAAGGCGACGACGATCGTAACGTCGAGTTTTCACAAGGCGTCGATCTGGCTACGCGTTTACGGGGCAAAGGCGTCGAGGTCGTCGAGATGGTTTTCCCTAACGAAACGCACGAGAATCTGCGATTCGCGGACGTCCTGCAACTGTACGACACGTCCGCAAACTGGCTGTTGCAAAAACTAGGCGCGCCGTAAAGCGCGCATGATCGCTCCGCTGTTATTCGCGGCGATCCCGTCGATCGTACCGTGGCCGCGGATGGTGCAGACCGGGAATTCCGTTTACCGCTTGACGCAGCCGCCGCGCGTAACGGCGCGAATCTTGGCTCATCGAGACGCCGCTTTAGGCGATGAAGGCTACTTGCTCTCGATCGGCCCGCAGGGCGTGAGCGCGCGCGCCAACACGCCCGCCGGGCTTTTTTACGCCATGCAAACCTTTGGACAGTTGAATCCTTCCGGCGGCTCGTTGGTTCACCCGATCGCGATTCGCGATTGGCCTGTTTACCGCTGGCGGGGCGTGCATCTCGATACGGCGCGGCATTTCTTCGACGTCCGCACGGTGGAGCGGTACATCGATGTGGCCGCGCATTACAGGTTGAACGTCTTTCACTGGCATCTCACCGACGATCAAGCCTGGCGGTTGCCCGTGCCCGGGTATCCCGCGTTAACCGCTCGCGGATATTCCTACAGCGAATCGCAAATTCGTGAAGTAGTGGCGTACGCGGCTAAGCGGTACGTCATGGTGCTGCCGGAGATCGAGATGCCCGCGCACTCATCCGCGGCGATTGCCGCCTACCCGCAATTCGGCTGCGGGCGCAGCGGTGTATTTTGTGCGACTTCCGCGACGTTTGGATTCTTACAGAATGCGCTGAATCAAGTCTTCAGGCTGTTTTCCGCGCCCGCCGTTCACGTCGGCGGCGATGAAGTGCCCGCCCGGTACGACGAGCCCGCGTTCGTGTCTCACATCGAAGATTTCGTGCGCGCGCACGATCGCCGGATCGTGGGGTGGAACGAGATTCTGAGTCCATACCTTTCCACCAACGCGATCGTCATGGCCTGGAATTCGGTGCGGCGCGCGGCCGAAGCGGCAAGACGCGGAAACGATACCGTCGTGACCGGATGGCCATTGTATTTTGACGCCGCGCAAGGAGACGCCGCGCAAGAGCCGCGCGCGACCCCGCATATGAGCACGCTCGCGGAAGTGTATTCGTGGGACGTTATGCCGCCCGGGTTGTCCGCCGCGCAGCAATCACGCGTTCTGGGCGGCGAGGCGACCTTGTGGACCGAGCGCATCCGAACGCCGCAGCACCTGTTTTACATGCTGCTTCCGCGCGAGCTCGCGCTGGCGGAGATCCTTTGGACGCCGCGGGCGAGCAAGAATTGGACGGGGTTTCTACAGCGGCTGCCGGCGCAATTCGCGTGGCTCGACTCGCAAGGGTACGCTTTTCGGATTCCCAATGCGGCGATCGACGTGACGGGCGGACCCATTGTCTTTAAGGCGATTCCGGGCCAAGTGCAGAGCGTCAACGCTTGGACAAGCGCCGCACGCGTGCGAATCGCTTTAACCGCGCCGATCGGCGGCACCGTGCGCTATACGCTCGACGGAAAAGCGCCGGCGCAAAGCTCGCGGGCATTTGTCAAACCGCTGAGTCTGAATCTTTCGCGCGGCCCCTCTGTCGTCGTGCGTGCAGCGACGTTTTATCGCGGACGCGCGGGCGCTATAACGGAGTGCCGCATCCACCGTGTCGGTGAAGCGGCACTCCCTCGAGTTGGTACGGCACGCTCGTTTAGCGCGCTCGTTTCTCCTTAGCGCTTGCGGCGTTTTCGGCCGGAGGATCGCCGTCCGGCGCGGCCTTCGACCACCGAGTCCGTTACGTTGGCACCCTCTTCGAGCAGCGCGCCCGCGACTTTCAGGGTCGTCGCAACGGCGTGGGCCGTCTTAGCGGCTCTCTTGGCAGCTTTCTTAGCTGCCGGTTTCGCGCGTTTGACCGCCTTCTTCGCGCGCCGTACGGTCTTGCGGGCCGCCTTAGGCGCCGTTGTTTTCTTCGATTTGCGTTTACGAGCTGGCATTCAAGTAATGCTCCTTTTCGAAACAAGCTTCCCCATTTCGCACGAAGGCTAACCTTGCGTCGGAGCGAACGCCGGGGCCATGTCCGATCAAAACGGCGATATCCGCAAGCGAATTCTGGAAGGCCGCAACACCGTAGCGGATCTTGGCTCGGCGATCATCGACTATTTGGCCACCGTCGAACGGGTAACCGAGGCCGCATCAGCTGCCAGCAGTCAATATCAGGAGCTCGTAAGTTTGGCCGACGCGCCGCTTTCCGAGGAGCTCGGGGGAAAACTCCGCGAGTCGGTGGCGCAGTTCGCGCGCGGCTCGATCGCGATGGCCACGACCTTTTCGCAGATCATGCGGACGATGCAAGAGGCCTACGAAAAACTGGACGAGCAGACCAAGTAGCGCCTTTTACAGACTCCGCACGAGCATGACGCGCACCGAGGCGGGGCCATACGGGATGGCGCTGCGAATTCCAAATTGACCGTTGGCAAGCGGCGCGCCTATTCCGGCGCCGTAGGTAACGTACGGCGCTGAATCGCTGTTGAATAGGTTGTCCGCGGAGACTTGCAGTGCGAGCGATGGGCCGAAGATCGGTTGCCGGTACGAAGCGCTGGCCACCATGAAGGCCGGGATGTTGAACGTGTTGTTCGATCCGTACAGCGTGAATCCAAACTCCGCATATTGTCCGTAGCTGCCACGCGAGTGAATGCCGGCATAGCCTTGTGAGTATGCTTCGTTCTTGTTCGATATGCCGTTGAAGAACGGCGAGTTGAAAGCGAAGAAATTGGAGCCGTTGACGACTCCGAGATTGGCCGTGAACGGGCCCGCCGCGCTCGAGTAGAACGAGGCCGGCAAGTTGTACGCGTACGCGCGCTGCAGCGCAATCGAAAACGTGTAGCCTACACCGCGCGCCGGATCGCGGCGCCAGGTCGCGTCGACGCCTTCGAAGCGGCTCTGAGCGAGATTTTGATTGGTGCTGATGTACAGCGGGATTTGCGCCGTCGTTCCGGGCGGGTTATAGGTCGTTCCGCTGGGATAAATCACGGCGACAAATTGATTGCGAAGATTCGTCAAGTACGCGTCGACGGAAAGTACGTCGCCCGAAGGCGTGCGCCAATCACCGCCGAGATCGTATCCAAAGGAAGTCTCCGGAAGCAATCCGCCCGAGTTATTGCCGACCGTCACGGTCTGCGCGCCGGTCGTGTACACTTGCGCCGGCGTCTGCGTCAGATTGTCGATCAGCGCGGGATAGGGCGGCGCTATCGCCGATCCGGCCGACAAGCGCAGCGAGAGATTAGGGTTTGCGCGGTATGTTAGCGCCAGGCGAGGATCGTCATGGGTGGACATGCTCGTGGCAAAAACAAAATTTCCGCCTGTAACCTGCGGCGTATACGTATTGCGATACGTGTTGTAATAGTTGGCCAGCGTCAGCTGCAGCTTGTCGTTTAGTGCAAACTGTCCGCGCAGTAAGTAGGTCGTAAAATCTTGGCGCGTTCCGGCCGCGATCGTCGTGGATAGGTTACCCTGGGGATTGGTGGCGCTGCCCGTGACCGTGTAAGCGTTCGTCAACGACGAGTTGCGATCGAATGCGAACGTGTATACGTTCGGCCCGGCCGGGTGATCGTATTCAAACGAGATGCCGCGCAGCGCGTCGTGTTCTACCGTATTGGAGTACGGCGTCGGAATCGTGAGGCTGGCCGTGCTTCCGTTGAAGGCCGTGGCCACTCCGCCGACGGTCGCACTTCCGTAGAGTGCGATCGCGCCGGTGACGAAGTTCGCCGACGGCGAATCGAGATCGGATGTCGTCTGGCGCGCAAGAATGGCGCTGTAGAAGCGCGCGAGCAGCGTGTCCTGGTGAAGCGCCGTGCGCAGTTCTGCCTCGAACATCGGTTCGTTATCGTACAGGCGCGAACCGGGCAGCGTCGTGCGGTTGTTCAACAATATCGTTTGACCCGGTGCGAAAGCCGAGCCTGAATACGCTGCCGTGGGCGCAAAGACCGAACCGATTTGCGTAAAGCCCGCGGAGGGTCCGTCATACTGCGACTGAATGCCGACGTAGGCCAGTGTGAGCTGCGTCGCGCTTGAGAAGCGGTACTGCAGTTTGGCAAGCTCTCCGCGATTGAGGAAATTCGAAGTCACGGATTGGCAGCACCCGAAGAGCGTGATGTAGGCGTTAGCCGGATTGCCGAGCGCGCCGGCGATTGGATAGATGCCGCGCTGGCCGTTGACCGGCTGACCGCTGGTGGTCGAACCGGAGACGCTGCTGCCATTTATCTTCGTGCCGGCGGGCAGTGCGAAATAGCTTGGGTAGTTATTCAGCGGACCTTGCGAACCGTCGCTTGCGAAGGTGAAGAGGTACCCTAGACGTCCCTTGGCGATCGTGTCCGAGAGCCGCAGCTGTGCGAACGATCCCGACATGTTGTCAACGCCGTAGACGAACCGCGTCGAGCGGTGCAGCGTTGGATCGCCGGTCCGAAAATTCAGCGTTCCGCCAATGCCGTAATTGATCTGCGGTGCGTATGCGGTCGGTCCTTCGACGATTTCGATGCTGTCGAAGAGCAGCGAATTTACGAGCATCGTGGGGTAATCGCCGTTTCTTCCATTGATCAGCGGGCGGCCGTCGAGCAGTGTTGCTTTCTCATAGTCGAGCGCGCCGCGCAAGTTCGGTGACGTGATCGAACCGGGAACAGCAGCGTCGGCGCTCGCCGGGCGAGCCGATATGACGCCCGGAATCTGGTCGAGCACGTGTCCGATCTGCACCTGGCCGATTTCAGCGAAACGTTGCTGAGTGAGGACGCTTACGGCTGAAGGGCTGTCGTTAAAAGTTCCGGCGACGCTGCGCACTTCAGCGATTTGCCTGAGCGTCGAGAACGTTGCAGCTTCCAGGAAGAGCTCAACGCGTTGCGCGTTCTCATTGACGGCGATTCCGTCGATGCCGCCGGCCCGGTAACCGCCCTCGCTCGCCGTAACGGTATATGTCCCTGGAGATAATCCGTCAAAACGGAATGTGCCGGCCGGGTCAGTCTGCGTAGCGGCATGCTGTCGGCCGCTGAGGACGACTCGCGCGGACGCAAGTGGCTCCCCAGCTACATCCCGGACCGAGCCTGAAATCGAACCGGTCGCGGCCAGGGCGAACGCCGGAAATACGCCGGCGAGGACCGCCAATAGGGTCACCGTTCTAATCGAGCGCATGCCTAGGTAACGCAGCATCCTTTAAGTATATCGTCACGCCCGGCCGCAAAAAGTCGGCTAGACTTCGTCGCATTTGGCGGCAAAGATGAAATCGCTCTCGGTCAGCCCCTTGATTTTGTGCGTCCACATGTCCAGGGTGACCCGCCTCCACGATAGCGCTATGTCCGGGTGATGACCCTGCTCTTCGGCTAACGCGCCTAGGCGGTTGACGAAACCGAGCGCTTCGGAGAAATCTTTGAATCGGTAGGTCTTTCGCAATCCGGTGATCGCTTGCGAAACCTCCGCCAATTCCCAATCCCCGCCAAGTTGCTCCAGAAGTTTTTCGGCATCGGCGCGCGGCATCGGCGGGACGCCGCCGCGGCACGGAACGCAGGTGCGCTGTGCAAGGTCGCTCATCATGTTTTCTTAGTGGGCAGCAGCTCCATGCGCTCGCGCGCGTAGTCCAGCAGGACGGAAAAATTCGAAAGAAAGCCGGCACCCAGGTGACCGTTGGCCGTGCCCTTGAGCGTTTTTGTAGTGCCGATGTTCTGGGGCCCGGTCACCAGGGACCCGATCTGCATCGACGGGATAGTCCCCATCAGCTCCACGCTGTCGCCGCCGATGCCGCCCACACTCTGCACGTGCGTCGCCTTAAACAGCGTCGAGTGGTGCGAGTAAAAATCGTCGGCGAGGTTCACGGTCGATTGATCGCCTGTGTCGACCGCGAGCTGCGCGGGCTGGCCGGCGAGCGAGACATCGACGACCGGCACGAAATTATCGAATGTGAGCGCGATCGATTGCGCCGGATCTGCCGGCCGGTCGACGCCGAACGCAATCGAATGATGCGCGTAGTCGATGGTCATCGGGGCGGCTGCAAAGACGTCGGCTCCGAGCACCAAGTCGTACCCGTAGCGATGAATATCGCTGAGTACGACGTACTCCGCGTCGCCGAAACGGACGCCGCCGATCTGCAGAGGCCCGGCGCGCACCACTTCGGTTGCATACGATCCCAATCCGCGGACGTTGAAAACGCCCACCGGATTGAGATTCAACTGCTCGGCTAATTCCAAGCTCATCGCCAGCCCCGAATTGCCGGTGTCGAACAGGCAGCGCACGCTGACGCCGCCGAGCGTACACATCGCGTCCGGCGTCGTGCTGGCGGGATCCAGCGCGACCGTCGACGGCTTGGATGCGAATTGAAGGATCAGCCCTTGCGGAGGCTGCAGCGGCGTCTCCACGACGTTGCGCGTGGTGTATTGTTCGATCGCTTCTCCGTTACGGTCTATGCGGAAAGGCAGCACGTATGCACCGACTCGCCGGTAATCTCGCATCGCGTAAGCCGTGCCGCCGCCGATGCTGCGCGCTCCCGAAACCAGCCACGTCCGCGGATCGACGTAGACTTCCATCGGCGCTGCATCCGTGCCGGATACGAAAAGCCGACGGCATGTGCAACCGGCGAGCGCGACCGTGCCGCCGTCGAGAACGCGGCCGCCGCGTTGCGCAAAATCCGGCGCGATAAAATCGAGCGCTCCTACGATGCGCAGCGCGCGCATATATGCGTCCGATGGTTCCGACCGCGGCAGCGCCGTACTATTGATCGTGACGCCGTACAGCCGTAGTCCGTCGAAGTAGGTTCCAGGGCAAACCGCACCGCTGCACTGCCGCAGCAAGAAACGGAGCCCTTGAGTGTCCGTTTGCTGCGTTGCGGCCTGTCCGTCAACGGTTACCGCGGCGGTGCTTGCAATGTGCATCGCATAGACGTTGCCGTTGACCTGACGCATGTGCGCCAGTACAGAGAAGAGCGCAAGCGCCGCGGCGAACTTCATGGATGTGGACTTCCCCTTGCTCGACCGCTACCTTCTCGAAGGCAAACCTCCGAAGGAGGAAGTCGTTGCGGCGCTTCTGCGCGAGCGTCCGGACGTTCCCGGAGCCGCTCCATTTTACGAAGGTCTGAAAATCCTCGGGGCGCGGACGCCGGATCTCTCCCTGATGGCGCTCCGGCTGGTGCTGGCGGGAAAGAAGGCCGACGACGGCGCGGTCAAGCGGCTTCGAGCCATAGTCGAACGCGTGCGAAAAAGCAGTGACGACGCTCCGGAAGCGCTCGCTTCCTATAAGGAAGAGCTGAGCCGGAGCGTCGAAGGGGAACGCCGACTTGGGCTTTCGCGTTGAGATAACGACATGGCTTGGCTGCATATTTTTGCATCGGCGACCCTGGCAGCGGTTCTCGGAGCCGCCGGCACCGGTTTTGCCGTTGCCGACCCGCCGCCGTGGGCGCATGCCGTACCACTTGCTGACGGATTCGCGCGATCGCACGCCGTCGTTTCCGGCCGTATCGTCGGCATCGATTTTGCCACCGCCAGCATTTTGGTCGAAACCTCACATGGCCGCGTGCCGATTGCGGTCACGCCAAGCACGAGCATTTTCCGCGGTGAGGAGTTCGCATCGTTTGCCGAACTCGGACGCGGATCGCGCGTCGATGTCGACGTCAGCGAAATCGCGGGCCGGCTCGTCGCGCAAATCATTCGCATTCGCTAGGAATCGTTAACGCGCCGTGGCCGTTGCCGGGCGCGATCTCAAGAAATTCTTCCCTCTCCACGGAACGCGAGGCGCGGCGCTCGACGGCGTCTCTTTTGCTGTGCGCGATCGCGAGCGATTGGTCATCCTCGGACCAAGCGGCGCGGGTAAGACGACGCTCCTGCGAATCATTGCGGGCTTAGAACGTCCCGACGCCGGGTCGATCTTCATCGACGATCGCGACGCGACCAATCTCTTGGCCGAAGACCGGCGCGTGGCGATCGTCTTCGATCGGGATGGCCTCTTCCCGCATTTGACCGTCGCGCAAAATCTTGGATTTGCGCACGCGAGCCGCGACCGGATCGCAAGCGCTGCGCAAAGTTTTGAAATCGGCCCGCACATGGCGAAGCGGCCCGGCGCTCTTTCGGCGGGCGAGCGGCAGCGCGTCGCGCTGGCACGCGCGGTGCTTAGCGATCCGCGCGTGCTCTTGCTCGACGAACCGCTCGCGCACCTCGAACCCTTACTGCGCGCGCAAGTGCGGCGAAGTTTCTTGGATTTCTCCGGCTCTTTCGGAGGAGCGGTTATCTATGTTACGCACGACCACGCCGAAGGGTTGACTGCAGGCGATCGTTTGGCCATCATGATCGGCGGCAAAATCTTGCAGTGCGATTCGCCCCAAACCGTGTACGACTATCCGGCCACGACGAGCGTGGCGAGGTTTTTCGGGACGCCGCCGATGAATCTGATCGATGACGGCATGGAGACGCTCGGCATTCGACCCGAACACGTGCATTTGGAGAACGGCGGCGCGCTGCGCGGCCGTGTCGTTTTGGTCGAATCGACTGGAGCCGACGCTTTCGTGCATCTGCAAACGCCCAGGGGCGAGCTGATCGCCCGCGTCGCCGTTGCGACGGCTCCGGAAGTCGGCGCCGAAGTTGCCGCGACGCTTCCCGAAGCGCACGTCCGCCGCTTCGACCGCGCGATCGGGGCGCTGCGGCGATGAGCGATCTCCGGCGCATGGCCGGGGGCGTCGTCTGCGCCGGCTTCGACGGAACGCAACTAGATGGCGATCTCGAGAAATTCTTGCGCGATGTGCCTTTGGCGGGCGTGACGCTGTTCGGCCGCAACGTCGAATCGCTCGTGCAGTTGCGCGCGCTTACGGATAGCCTGCGGGCCGCGCTCTTCTCGCCGATCGTTGCAATCGATCAGGAAGGCGGCCGGGTCGCGCGCATCCGCGACGGCGTCGAAGAGATTCCATCCGCGCTTGCGATCGCCGCCGCTTGCGCTTCGGAGCAAAGCGACGAGCCGGCGCAGCGGGCCGGCGCACAAGTCGCCTTCGATCTTCGGCGTGCAGGCGTCAATGTCGATTTCGCGCCCGTCCTCGACTTGGCGCTGGCGCGAATGAACACCGTCATCGGGACGCGCTCGTTCGGTGACGATCCGCAGCGTGTCGCTAAACTTGCTGGTGCATTCGCGGCGGCGCTCGAACGCGGCGGCGTCGTTGCGACCTTCAAACATTTTCCTGGACATGGCTCGACGGCCGTCGACTCGCATGTCGATCTGCCGGTCATCGACGTGGATGAGGCGACGCTGCGCTCGCGCGATCTGATTCCTTTTGTGAAACTCTTGCCCGGAGCTCAAGCCGTCATGACGGCTCACATAGTCGCGCCCGCATTTGACGGCGACCGCCCCGCAACGATGTCGCGCCGCATACTTACCAAGGTGCTGCGCGAAGAACTGCATTTCACCGGTGTTTGTTTTACGGACTGTCTGCAAATGGATGCGATTGCAAAACGGGTGGGCAGCGAGCGGGGCGCGGTCGAAGCGCTGGCCGCCGGCGCCGATTGCGTGCTGTTGAGCCACGATCTCGAACTGACGGCTCGCACCGTCGAAACGATCGCGCGTGCGGTGGAAGAAGGCAAACTCTCGCGGGCGAGGCTCGAAGAAGCACACGCGCGCGTTTTGAAACTGCGCGGCACTTTACAGGCGACGCTTCCCTTGGATGCGCGGCCGCCTTTCCCGAGGATCGGCGAGTACATCGGATTGCAGGCGGTTACGTTAATCCGCGGAGAAGCGCATGCCGGCAGTTCGGCGGCCGTCGTGAGTTTCGAGAGCCCGACGCTCGAGGGCGCGCAAGGCGCGCACGAACGGCATGCGGCGCTGTCCGAATTCGCAAGGGTGAAAGAGATCCGCCTGTCGCTCGAACCGCGAGCCGAGGATATTGACGCGGCGATAGCGCGCCTCGGCAACGACCGGCCGGTCGTGTTGATGCGCCGCGCGCACATTTATCCACAGCAGAAGCGCGCGATCGAGCGTATTCTTGCCGCTCATTCCGATGCGCTGCTCGTTTCGACGCGCGAGCCGTTCGATGCATTCGATTTTCCGCAAGCGCGCAACGTTCTGTGCACCTACGGCGATGACGCGCCGAGCATCGCCGGACTGGCAGCGGTACTATTCGACAGAAAACCAGCCCAGGGCACGTTTCCACTGACGGGTGCGCCGGTTGCTCGCGGTTGATCGCACGTTCGCGCGCGTCGAGAGCATTCTGCGCGACGCCTGCGGTAAGCAGTTCACGGGCGCGGTTGCGCGCATCGAGCAAGGCGGGAAGGTTCGCTTCGAACGCGCCTACGGGCTGACGCGCGACGACGCACGTGCGCGCGCCGTTGCGGTCGATACACTGTTCGATCTCGCTTCGATCACCAAGCCGTTCGTTTCGACGCTGGCGCTGCGGGCCGTTGCTCGGGGGAGCGTCGAACTGGATGGCTCGCTGGCCGGCAGTTTTCCCGAGTGGCGTGGAAAGCCGCAAGAAGCGATTACGCTGCGCATGCTGCTCGCGCATAGCTCCGGAATGAATTCGGGCGCCGACTATCGCGAACTGCTCGATCACAACGTCGTACGCTTTTCATTAGAACGCGAGCTCGCAGCGCCGCCCAGCGAGCGCGTCATTTATAGCGATCTCGGGTTCATCGCGGTCGGGGAACTTTTGGAGCGCCTGGAGGGCCGCAGCCTGCGCGCACAGGCGCGCCGGGCTATGTATACGCCGCCGGCGCCCGTGCGCGATACGATCCCGGCAACCGAGGACGACAGCTGGCGGGGCCGCGTGCAAGGATTCGTGCACGATGAGAAGGCCTATCTGATGGGGGGCGTTGCAGGTCACGCCGGACTCTTTGGAACTGCGGCCGACGTCGCATGGCTGGCCGAGCAATACTTGGGCGTGCAGCACGGGCGCGGCAGCGGAACGCTTCCGCCCGAGCTCGCTAAAGAGGCGATCTCCGAACAAGCCTTCGACCCCGTTTTGCGTAGAGGCTTGGGTTGGGCGCTGAAGACAAGCGACGAGAATTCATGCGGGCGGTTGCTTTCGCAAGAGACGTTCGGTCATACGGGTTTCGTCGGAACCTGTGTGTGGGCCGATCCCGTGCGCGACTGCAGCGGCGTGCTGCTCACGAATGCAGTGTATTTCGGCAGAAACGACACGCGCGATCTGCGCGCATCATTTTACGAAGCTCTGGTGCAAGATTTGGGGATACGATGATTGCGGTCGGACTGATGAGCGGCACGTCGCTCGACGGCGTTGACGCTGCGCTCTTGCGGCTCGTGCCGCGAGGACGATCGTACGAAGTGGATTTGCTGGATTTTCAAACGTCACCCTTTGAAGAGGCCGAGCGAAATGCGCTGCAGGCGGTTTTGCCGCCGAACACGGGATCGACTCGTGCCGTTGCGGAGCTGCATCGAGCACTCGGTATTGCTTTCGCGCAAGCAGCTCTGCGCGTCGCCGGCAAGGCGGAGGTTGATTTCGTAGCATCGCACGGGCAAACGATCTACCATGACGGGGATGCGCGTACGACGCTGCAGATCGGCGATCCATTCGTCATTCGCGAAGCCGTGCAGCGGACGGTGTGCTACGATTTCCGCAGCGCCGATTGCGCTGCCGGCGGACAGGGAGCGCCGCTCGTACCCTACGTCGATGCGCTGTTATTCGCCAGCGACTCGGAAGATCGCATAGCGGTCAACATCGGCGGAATTGCAAACCTGACGATTATTCCGCGCCGCTGCGCGCCGCAAGATGTTGCCGCATTCGATTGTGGTCCGGGAAATATGTTGATCGATGCATTCGTGCAGCGCCGCACGGAGGGCCGCCAGGCGTTCGACCGCGACGGAAAACTCGCGCTGGCGGGGTCGGTGGATACGCCGCTCCTGCAGACGATGTTGGCCGATCCCTATTTTGCGATCTCCCCGCCGAAGTCGACGGGCCGCGAACGTTTCGGCGCGCAATTCTTGGACGAGCACGCGGAGCTCGATGCGCTTTCACTCGAAGACGGCGCCGCAACGCTGACGGCGTTAACTGCCGAGTCACTGGCGGCGGCCGTGAATTCTTCGTCCGCTCCGCGCGCGCGTATTCTCGTGAGCGGCGGCGGCGCCGGCAATCCGGCGATTTTGCGCGAGCTGCGGGAACGGCTGCCCGAGCACCGCATCGAACGTTCGGACGCAATGAACGTTCCGGCCGATTCAAAGGAGGCCGTCGCATTCGCGGTTCTGGGCTATGAAACGCTGCGCGGACGCGCTGCAAACGTTCCGCGCACCACGGGAGCGGCTGCGTCGGTCGTACTCGGTGCGATCGCGCCGCACGATTTGGCCGGCTTGCTTGAAAAAGTGCGGTTGGAATGTCGCGCATAGCCGTCGGCGTCGACGCCGGTGGATCGAAAACCGCCGTCACGTATTCACTGGACGGCCGGTGTAAAGGCGTGTGGTACGGGGATTCCGCGAATGCGACGGTGCGGGGCGCCGAAAGCGCGAGCGACACGATTGCCGCGACGATCGAGCTCGCGCTGCAGGGAGCTTTACCGAATGCGATTTTTGTCGGTGCAGCCGGCGCCGGCCGCGATAGCGTGGCCGGAATGTTGCGCGATGCACTCGCATCGCGTTTTGGCGGAGCTCGTGTCGAGATTCGCGACGACGCATACATCGCGCTGCGCGCGGCGGTTCCCGAGGGGGACGGCGTGGTGCTCATCGCGGGCACGGGCGCGATCGCATACGCCGAAAAAAACGGCGCAGGATTTCGCAGCGGCGGCTACGGGTACTTGTTCGGCGATAGCGGATCTGGATTTGGAATCGGCGCCGCCGCGATCGATTGGCTGCTGCGCACCTATGACGGCCGCGCTCCCCGGGATGTATTCGCAGAGGAACTCGAAACCGCGCTCGCGGTGAACTCGCTTTCCGGCGCGCTGCAGAAAGTGTATAGCGATCCGTCCCCGGCCCGCGCCGTCGCCGCGGTCGCGCCGGTGGTGCTGGATCTCGCGGGTCGCGGAGATCGGACGGCGGCCAAAATCATTCAGCAGGCCGCTGCCGAATTGACCGACCTCTTGAAGGCTGCTATCAAATCGGCCGGCTTGGCCGGTTCCGATGCACCGATCGCGTTCTTGGGAGGGCTGCTCGGCGCCAGCAGTTTGCTGACGTACTTGGTGGAAACGCGCTTGCTCAACGATTTCCCCACCATGCCGATTCTCAAAGACAATCCCGAACCGTGCGCGGGCGCACTCTGCGCGGCGGAGCGCCTACTGTGAACGACGTTCCGCAAACCGAGTTGCGCAATCCGAAAACGAATGCGCTCGACCGGCTTGCAACGCCGGAACTCGTCGAGCTGCTCGCGCGCGAACAGAGCGAAGCGGTCGCTGCGGTCGTTGCAGTCAGCGGCAAACTGGCCGCCGCTGTCGATGAAATTTCGATGCGCCTGCGGTCCGGTGGCGTGCTGCATTACGTCGGCGCCGGAAGCAGCGGGCGGCTCGGATTTTTGGACGCCTCGGAAATGCCGCCAACGTTTGGAACTGAGCCCTCGCTGGTTTGCGGGCACATCGCGGGCGGGCGCGATGCGCTGACGCGCGCGATCGAAGGCGCGGAAGACGACGGCGATGCGGGCGAGCGCGAGATGCGCGATCACATCAAACCCGGCGACGCAGTCGTTGGATTGAGTGCGAGCGGCGCCGCCGCGTTCGTCGTCAGGGCGATTGAAACCGCGCGCGAAATCGGCGCCTGGACGCTCGGCGTTGCCAATAATCCGGAATCGCCGCTTGCGTCTGCAGCCGATCTGGCGATCGTGCTGCAAACAGGGCCGGAGCCGCTGACTGGATCGACGCGTTTGAAGGCCGGGACCGCGCAAAAAGTCTTGCTGAATACGCTTTCGACCGCGACGATGGTGCGGTTGGGGAAAGTGTACGACAATCTCATGGTCGACGTGGTGGCGACGAACAACAAGCTTCGCAAACGTGCGCTCCGGCTGGTGATGCAATTGGTTCCGGCGGACGCGGAGAAGGCTGCGAGTCTGCTACAGTCCGCGAGCGGAAGTGTAAAAACCGCCGTTGTGATGGGACGTCGCGATGTAAGCGCCCAAGAAGCGCGCGCGCTGCTGGAATTGCACGGCGGCTCGTTAAGGCGTGCGCTGGAATGATCGCGGCCCTGCTGTTTTCTACCATTGCGTTCGTGCCGCTGGACGATCGCCCGGTAACCCGGCAGCTGCCGCAGCTGCTGGGGCGCATCGCCGGCACGCCCGTGGTCGAGCCGCCCATCGCGCTGCTCGGCAACTACTTGGATTTCGGAAAACCCGACGCGATCATCGCGTGGCTGAACGGCGAACCGGCCAAGCGCGCGAGCCATTTCGTGATCAGCTCCGATATGCTCGCGTACGGCGGCCTGATTGCGTCGCGCGTTCCGCAAACGCCGTATGCCGATGCGTACTTTCGCCTGCGCTCGCTGCAAAGTCTGCGCCGGCAGCACCCCGCCGCATGGATTGGCGCATTCGGGACGATCATGCGGCTCGCTCCGACGGGAATTCCAGCGGTCGGGCGCGCTCAAACCTTCTTCGCGCCTTATCCTATTTGGTCGTATATTGCCGAATATGCGAACTTGCACGAACCGCTGCTGCCCAAAGAACAAGCTCGCGCCGCGCAACTGCGCTCGCTGATCGGCGAGCCAACGTTTCAAGGATACTTGGATGCGCGCTACCGGGATTATGCGGTTGACGATTTGCTGGTGCGCGTGACGGCAAGCGGCACGATCGATCGTTTGGCGATCGGCCAAGACGACGCCGGCGCCGTGGGTCTCCACGTCAAGGACGTGCGGGCTCTGCGGGCTTCGGTGGCGCAAGCTCATCTCGAGGATCGCGTCGCGATAGAACCGGGCGCCGACGAGCTGGGCATGGCGATGGTTTCGAGCGCGATCGCGCGCAGCACCGGCTGGACTCCGCGCGTCGCGGTCCGCTACTCGATGCCCGGCGGAGCTGCCGCCAACGATCCGCTCGAATACGCGCCCATCGAAACCGCCATCAACGGACTGATCGGGCTTTGCGGAGCCGTGCGGGACGATGCCTCGCCCGACATCGTCCTCTACGTGCGCGTTCCCAATACCGACGCGCAGCACGACGACGCCTTGCTCGCAGATCTAAAGGAAGAAGAACGGGCGGGCCGCTCGGTGGCTTTTGCCGATCTGTCGTTCTTAGAGAACGGCTTCTCGGATCAGGCGCGTTTTGCCGAACGTCTGCTCGCAAGCGGAGTTGCGAGCAAACTCGATTCGTATGCATCTTGGAACACGAACGCAAACACGGTTGGAACTGCCGTAGCCGAAGCCGTTGCCGCCGGAGCCGGCCGCCGCGCCGGTACATACAGCGCGCTCGCCCACGCCGAGTTTACGTTCGATCGGATCGTTGACGATTACGCGTTTCACGATTACGTCCGGCCGCAAATAAATGCTGCGCTCACCGCGCAAGGGATCGCAGATCACACGTTCTTGCTATCGGAACAAGCCGCGCCGATCGCCGATCTCAACCGCGCGGCGCTGTGGAACCGGGCTGCTGCGATTCTCAAACAGCTCTACCCGGCGTATCACATCGCCGCGATCCAGATCACCCTGCCGTGGAATCGCACGTTCGAAACGGGAATCGAAGTAGCGCTGGCTCCGAATCTGTAAATAAGAGGCGGGAACGCAACCCCTCCCCGGCCAACTCCGTCGCTACCTGATTCATCTCACTTAGGAGACGGTCTCATGATGGTATTCTTGCGCCGCATGGTTGTGGCTTCGGCCGCGCTGGCGATCTTTGCCACGGCGCCCGCACTAGCCGTCGATTACGGCCGTTGGTTCTGGTCAACTTCAAATGAGGCAAAGCCATTGCCGTTTACCGAATGCGTCAGGCGCGCGCCCGCGGCGATGACGGCGCAGGGTTTTACCCCGCACGTCGCCGGGACGAACCCGGCTTATATCGATGCGACGAGCGGGTTGGTTTCGGTCACGGCGTTTTGCGTCGGCCAGCCGAAGGGCTTTTACATGGTGCTGGTCGTCATGAGTGACGACGGCACCAAGAGTGCGCTCAGCGTCGGAAACGCGATCAACGCGGCGTTCTGGGGAGCGGATTCCAACGGCGCCGGCGGCGGCTCGGATGCCACCGGTGCCGGCGGCAGCTGGCAACTGACGTCCAATTGCAAGTTCGTCGGCAGCGGCTGGCAAAGCACGCTCGATCTGACGCAAGCCGCCGGCGGCGCGCTGACCGGCATGGTTCGAAACGATCCGCTAACGCCGGTAGTGGTCGGCGGACAATTCACCGGCACGACGATGACGCTGACGTTGCGCCCCGCTGACTGGGCCGACAACCTTCAGCTGACCGGCGAGCTGAGCGGTTCGAAGATTGCCGGCAAAGCGCACCACCTCGGCGGCGACGACTGCACGTTCACGATGGTGCGCACGGCCGGCTCGAGCGCCTAAACTAACGCGTTAGCTCCGAGACGAGCACGAACCGGACGCCTTCGGCCTGCATTTTCGGATAGAGCGCTTGCAACGCCTCGAGCGTCGTCGGTTTTGGATGGCCGATCGCGATCGCGGATCCGTTGCGCTTGGCGATCTCGACGGTCCGTTCCAACATCTGCTCCGTATACGATTCGTCCGCGCGATCGTCGAGAAAAACGTTGCGCGATGCTTCCGGCACGCTGGCTTGCCGCGCAGTTTCCGCCGCCACCGTCTTTGGATTGGTCCGCGAGTCGATGAAGTAGAGGTCGTGCGCTTTGACGACGGCGATCACGTCGCCCATAATGCGCGCATCCGCGCTCGCTTTGCTGCCTTCGTGATTGTTCAACCCTTTGGCGAGCGGGACTTGCGCGATGTCGTCTTCGGTTTGCGCGGCGACTTGCGCATCGGTCATCGCGGTTGTGATCTCGCCACGGCCGGCGGTGTCCCGCGATAACGGCTCCATCGGCAGATGGAGCATGACGCCTTTGCCCGCGTCTGCGGCATCTTGCGCTATTTGCGCCGTGTAACGGACGTGCGGCAAAACCGAGAGCGTCAAAGGAATCGGTAGCGCCAAGAATGCGCGCTCCATTGAAAGCCACTGTCCGCAATCATCGATGATGATCGCAACGGTTACTGTTCCGCTCGTCTGCGGACTTGGCTGGGGCGTGGGCGTCGCGATTCCTTGTGGTGCAGCAGTTTCGACTGGTGATACTTCGGCGGGCGGTTTCTGCGCGACGATCGGCGGGCGAAAGCGCGTGCGGTGAGGTTGAGCGAAAAGCGCCCACGCAACGAAGAGCGACAACAGAAACGCTGTTGCAAGTAAGAGAAGCCTGCGTCCCATTGCGGCGGGCATTCTTCAAGCGAATGTCGGATACCTGAGGCCATGTCGCTTCAAGTCCCGGTGCTGTTCGGATCGGTGCGAACGGAACGTCAAGGCATCAAAGCTGCGCGTTTCGTGGTCAACGAATTGAAGAAATATGGGTGCGAGCCAGTCCTTGTGGACGCAAAGGAGTACGATTTGCCGCTGCTGGACAAAATGTACAAAGAATATGAAACGGGTAAAGCTCCTGTGCGCCTAGAGGAACTCGCAAAACTCTACCGCGCAGCTGATGGATTCGCGATCGTAACGGGCGAATACAATCACGGCGTGCAGCCCGGATTGAAAAATCTGCTAGATTATTTCTTGGAAGAATATTATTGGCGGCCGTCGGCGATTATTTCATACTCGGGAGGCTATTTCGGCGGAGCCCGCGCCGCCGTTCAGGTCCGCGAAATTCTCGGGGAGCTTGGAATGCCGGCGATCTCTTCGGTATTACCGGTTCCGGACGTCGGCTCGGCATTCGACGACGCCGGCGAACCCTCCGATCCGAAATTCCGTTCGCGCAGCGAAGATTTCTTCAAGGAGTTCGTTTGGTACATGGAAGCGCTGCGCGCGCAGCGCGCTAAGGGTGCTCCTCCCTACTAGATTCGCACAGCTCGATAAGAACGCCCGCCGTGCTCTTTGGATGAAGGAAGGCGATCAGGTTTCCGTGCGCGCCGCGGCGCGGCTCTTCATCGATAAGGCGCACGCCCGCAGCCTTCAGCCGAGCCAGCTCTGCGCGTAGATCCGCGACGCGATAGGCCGTATGATGCAGCTTCGTTTCCGCATAACCGCGATAGCGCGCGATCGGCGAATCCGCGCTCAGCGGCCGCAAAAGCTCGATGACCGAAGCGCCGGCCTGCAAGCCGACGGCTTCGACGCCTTGAACCGCCAGCGTCTCGCGATAGATTTCTTTGAAGCCTAATGTTTTGGTGTAAAGCGCGAGCGCTTTGGGCAGATCGCTCACGACGATAGCGATGTGGTCGATCTCCACTAGGCGACCACTTCGCGCGCGCGGTACACTCCGAAGACGTCGCGTAAGACGTTGCAGATCTCGCCGAGCGTCGCGCCCGCATCGACCGCCTCGATGAACGCCGGCATGAGGTTGCCGGTTCCCTGCGCCGTTTTTCGCACGGCATCCAAGTGCTTTTCAACCGCTGCGGCGTCGCGCTTTTCACGTAGGTCCTTCAGACGCTGCGCTTGCCCGCGCTCGATGTGCGGATCGAGCTGCTGCAAAGGCATCGCCGTTTGCGCCGCGTCTTCGCCGAATTTGTTGACGCCCACGACGATCTGTTCGTCTTTTTCAATGGCCTGCTGCGCGCGATATGCCGAGTCGGCGATCCGCGCCTGCATCCAGCCGCTCTCGATGGCCTCAATGCTTCCGCCCAGCGCGTCCACTTCGGCGATGAGCGCGGCAGCGCGCTCGATCAGTTCGTTGGTAAGTGATTCGACGTAATACGAGCCGGCCAGCGGATCGACGACGTTGGGAACGCCGCTTTCGTAAGCGATGATTTGCTGCGTGCGCAGGGCAACTTTGGCGGACTCTTCGGTCGGCAGTGCCAGCGCTTCGTCTTTGCCGTTGGTGTGCAGTGACTGCGTCCCGCCTAAAACGGCGGCGAGCGCCTGCAGCGTCACACGAACGACGTTGTTGTCGGGCTCTTGCGCGGTCAGCGTCGAGCCGCCGGTTTGCGTATGAAAGCGCAACATCTGCGAACGCGGGTCCTTGCAGTCGAATTCGTCGCGGGTGATATGCGCCCACAGGTAGCGGGCCGCGCGAAACTTGGCGACTTCTTCGAATAGGTCGTTGTGCGCGTTCCAGAAAAACGAGATGCGCGGCGCGATCTTGTCGAGGTCCAGTCCCGATACGCGCGCCGCCTGCAAGTATGCCTTGCCGTTTGCGAGCGTGAACGCGATTTCTTCCAGCGCGGTCGATCCGGCTTCGCGGATATGGTAGCCGGATACCGAGATCGTATTCCATTCGGGGACGTGCTGTTCGCAGTAGGCCATCACGTCGGTCACCAGCCGCATCGAATGCTTAGGTGGATAAATATACGTACCGCGTGCCACGTACTCTTTGAGTACGTCGTTTTGCACGGTGCCGCCGAGTTTGTCGAACGGCACGCCGCGCCGCCGCGCGACTGCCAACAGCATCGCTAAGATGATCGAGGCGGGCGCATTGATCGTCATCGAGATCGTTACGCGATCGAGCGGAATGGCGTCGAGCAGCGTTTCAATATCGGCGATGCTGTCGATCGCGACGCCCACCTTGCCGACTTCGCCGCGCGCTTGCGGAGCATCCGAGTCGTATCCGAGTTGCGTCGGAAGATCGAACGCGACGGAAAGCCCGGTCGTGCCGTGTGCGAGCAGATAGCGGTAGCGCGCATTCGATTCCGCCGCGCTGCCGAACCCCGCGTACTGGCGCATGGTCCACAGGCGCCCGCGATACATATCTTTGCGCACTCCGCGCGCGAACGGAAACTCACCGGGCTCGCCGAGCTCATGCGCAGGCCCCTCAACAGCGTGGTAGACTGGCTTCAACGGGATTCCGCTGCCGTTTTCCGCGCGAGACATGCTGGCGGTATTCTATCTCGGCTGCTCGAACCCGCCGAACGTCCCGAAGCGCTTCAGGGCTTTATCCGATCGACACGAGTGGAGAGTTTGATTCGACCGTCTCGCCAGCTTTCGCGTGGATCCTCGTTACGGCACCCGCTTTGTGGGCTCGGATTTCATTCATCATCTTCATCGCCTCGACAACTGCGACGACCTGGCCTTCGATAACCGCGTCGCCTTCGTTCACCGGTACTTCCACCACGACTCCGTGCATCGGAGATACGACGTCATTTCCGCTTGCCGTTGCGGTTCGATCTTTGCGCGCCGAGCGGCGGGGTTTGCGCGCGGCCGCGGCTTTGTTTGGCCGATCGAATACGCGAACGTGGTAGAGCTTGTCGTTGACTTCGACGGAGATTTCTTCGGAGGAACGCCCTTCGACTGGCGCGCCGGTAGCGCGCTGCTCAGGGTGGTTCGACAAGCTCACCATGACACTGGCGGCGAACGTTTCTAGCGTTGACGTCGTGTACGTGCCATCCATGACCGGCGGATGATCGCACAGTTGGCGAAGAAGGGAAAGCGTCGTTGGAACGCCTTCGATGACGTATTCATCGAGAGCGCGGCGGAAACGGGCGAGCGCGTGGTCGCGCGACGGCGCCCATACGACGAGCTTTGCGATCAGCGAATCATAATCGGAACCGATAGTAAAACCGGGGAACGCGGCTGAATCGATGCGCACGCCCAAGCCGCCGGGCTCGCGATAGGTCGTCACCATCCCCGGAGCAGGACGAAAACCGTTCGCCGGATCTTCGGCGTTGATGCGGCCTTCGATCGAGTGGCCGCTGAAAACGATCGCGTCCTGGCCGTATCCTAAAGATTCGCCGGCGGCCACGCGAATCTGCTCGCGGACTAAATCGAGGCCGCTGACCATTTCGGTAACGGTGTGCTCGACTTGGATGCGCGTGTTCATTTCGAGAAAATAAAACTCTTCGCCGCTGACCAGCCACTCGATGGTGCCGGCGCTGTCATAACGGATCGCCTTGGCGGCACGAAGGCCGGCTTCGCGAATGCCTTCGCGAACGCGTTTCGAAACGCCGGGCGGCGTTTCTTCCCAGAGCTTTTGGTGGCGGCGCTGCAGCGAACAATCGCGTTCGCCAACGTGCAAAACCGTTCCGTGTTTGTCGGCTAAGATTTGCAGCTCGATGTGCTTTGGATTCTCCAGATACCGTTCGGCGTAGATGGCGCCGTTTTTGAAATATGCCTCGGCTTCGCGTTTTGCGGTAGAGAGAGCCGTGCCGATTTCGTCGATCGTATAGGCAACCTTCAAGCCCTTGCCGCCGCCGCCGCCCGAAGCTTTGAGCGCCAGCGGCAGGCCATATTCTTCGGCAGCTGCGATCGCGGCTGTGACATCGGCGATCTGCTCGGTGCCGCCGGGAACCACCGGAACGCCGGCGGCGATCATGGCTTGGCGCGCGCGCATCTTATCGCCCATCGCATCGATCGCGTCGGGATGCGGGCCGATCCATGTAAGGCCCGCCGCCGCGACTGCGCGTGCGAACTCGGCGTTTTCGGCCAGAAAGCCGTATCCCGGATGAACCGCCTGCGCGCCCGAACGCCGCGCGATTCCTAAAATGCGTTCGGCGTTGAGATAACTTTGCGCGGGGCTCGCGGGTCCGAGCAGATACGCCTCATCAGCCAGCCGCACGTGCATCGCGTCCCGGTCGATTTCCGAATACACGGCGACGGTTTGCAAACCCATCTCGCGCGCCGTACGAATGACGCGCACGGCGATTTCGCCGCGGTTGGCGACTAAGAGTTTTTCCAAGCAGTGCGTCCCCTCGTCTGGGACGCTTCACACGTCGCCGCCTGCGCGAAGCGCAGTCCTGAGCGAGCGGAGCGAGTCGAAGGGTCACCATGACAATAGAAATCCCGCCCGGATTCTTTCCAGTGCGACTGTGAATCGGACGCAGCTTGCCCTGAGCCTGTCGAAGGGCGCGAATTGAGAAACTCCAGCGCGGCGACGATCGCGAGGATGTCGTCGGCGTCGCTCATTGCGGCGGCGGGTACATTCCCATGGCATGAAAACCGCCGTCGACGAAGTGCACGTCGGCGGTGACTGCAGCCGAAAGATCGGAGGCGAGAAAAACGGCCATTTTTCCGATGTCGTCGGGCGTGACGTTGCGGCGCAGCGGTGCAGTCGCCGCGACGACGTCGAGCATCTTCGAGAGCCCGGCGACTTGGCGCGCGCTGGCCGTTTTGATCGGGCCGGCGGAGATCGCGTTGACGCGGATGCCGCGGTCGCCTAAATCGAACGCCAGATAACGTACCGACGCCTCCAGCGCTGCTTTGGCGATCCCCATAACGTTGTAGTTCGGGACAATCGCCGTCGCGCCCAAGTACGTGAGCGCCATGATTGATGAGCCGTCCGCGAGCTGCTCGTGGAGCGCCTGTACCAGCGCGATCAACGAATAGGCCGAAATATCCAGCGCCAAGCCGAAGCTGCCGCGCGAAGTGCCGTAGCATTTGCCGGCCAGATCGTCCTTGTTCGCAAAGGCGATCGAATGTACGAGCGCGTCGAGCTTCCCAAATTGCGCAAGCGCGGGGGCCAGCCGCGCGAGCGAATCCTCGGAGGCGACGTCACACTCGATGACGGGACCGCCGCCCAATTCAGCTGCGAGTTTTTCGACTTCGTCCTTGACGCGTTCGCCCTGATAAGTAAAAGCCAGCGCGGCGCCGTGCTCGTGCATCTGCCGCGCGATGCCGGTCGCGATCGACCAGCGGTTGGCCACGCCGGTGACGAGTGCGCGCTTTCCTTTTAATAGGCTCAATCTCTCTCCTTAGTTCAAAGCGGGATATTGCCGTGCTTGCGTTTGGGGCGCTCGACGCGCTTATTGGCCAGCATGTCGAGCGATTTGGCGATGACGCGACGGGTCATGCGTGCCTCGACGACGTCGTCCACGTACCCGCGCTCGGCGGCGATGAACGGGTTGTCGAACCGCTCGCGATAACTTTCGACCAGTTCTTGCATTTTGGCGTCTTTGTCTTTGGCGGCCGCCAGTTCGCGCTTGAAGATCGTTTTGACGGCGCTCTCGGCGCCCATCACCGCAATCTCGGCGGTCGGCCAGGCCACATTGATGTCGGCGCGGATGTGTTTGCTCGCCATCACGTCGTAGGCTCCGCCGTATGCCTTTCGCGTAATGACGGTGATCTTTGGAACCGTCGCTTCGGCGAAGGCGTACAACAACTTTGCGCCGTGCGTGATGATGCCGCCGTACTCTTGATCGGTTCCGGGCAAGAACCCGGGAACGTCGACGAACGTGACCAGCGGAATGTTGAAAGCGTCGCAAAAGCGGACGAAGCGCGCCGCTTTGATCGAACTTTTGATGTCCAGGACGCCCGCCAGGACGTTGGGCTGATTGGCCACTAGGCCAACGGTCTGCCCGTTCACTCTGCCAAAACCCGTGATAATGTTTTGCGCGAAGAGCGGCTGTATTTCGAAGAAATCGCCGTCATCGAGCACCGGCCTGATGACCGCATGCATGTCGTATGGTTTGTTGGGAGAGTCCGGAATGATACCGTCGAGCTCGGTGACGAGACGTTCGGGGTCGTCATCACAACTGAAGCGCGGCGGATCGTCGAGGTTGTTTTGAGGCAGATACGAGAGCAGCGTCTTGGCAAACTCGGTCATCTCGTCTTCGTCGGAAGCTACTAAGTGCGCGACCCCGCTCTTGGTTGCGTGCGTGACGGCGCCGCCGAGCTCTTCGAAGGTCACTTCTTCACCGGTGACCGTCTTGATGATTTCGGGGCCCGTGATGAACATCTGGCCGATACCTTCGGTCATGATGATGAAATCGGTTATCGCCGGCGAGTAGACCGCGCCGCCGGCGCAGGGCCCGGCGACGAGGCTGATTTGCGGGATCACGCCGCTGGCTTGTACGTTGCGCCAGAAAATTTCCGCGTAACCGCCCAAACTGACGACGCCTTCCTGGATGCGCGCGCCGCCGGAATCATTGATTCCGATGATGGGCGAACCCGTGCGCATCGCCAGATCCATGACCTTGCAAATCTTTTCGGCGAAAACCTCACCCAGGGAACCGCCGAGAACAGTAAAATCCTGTGAGAAGAGGAAGATTTGGCGGCCGTCTATCGTCGCGCGGCCCGTTACAACGCCGTCGCCTAAGAATTCACGCTCTCCTAGCCCGAATGCAGTCGTGCGGTGTACTGCAAACTGATCGAGTTCGATGAACGACTTCGCATCAACCAAAGCCTCAATACGTTCGCGGGCAGTGCGCTTGCCGCGGCGGTGCTGCTTTTCGACTGCTTCGGCGCCGGCCGGCGCGGCCGCAAGCTCGCGTTTGCGCTGCAGCTCAGCGTACTTAGCCTGGTTGTTCTTCACCGTTTCTGGGCTTGAACGGATGGGCGTTTTCTCCTATAAGGCCGCGGGCCGAAGATGATCGCGCTCGGCGCGCAGAGTCTCCTGCAGTTAATCCTCACCATCGAGAGCGTTGCTATGGCCATCATTGCGGGATTTTTCCTGCTGCTGATGAGCGCCACCAAAGACGAATGCGGACGCTGGTGGTTTCGCGGCTGGACGCTGTTCGCATTTGCGCTCGCGGCCGAAGCTATCGGTCAGCACAACGCGGGCATCGAGAGCGCGATGGCTTATGTCGGCACGCTGCTGTGCATCGCGGCGGGGTACGGGGCCGTCGCCGGCTCTTACGAATTCGCAAAAGCCAAAGGCGTGCCGCTATGGGCTAATGTACTCATCGTTGCTGGCGCCGCGATCAGTCTCTTCGTCACTTCGCGCACGGATCTCACCGCCGATCTCATCGGGCCTGAAATTACGCTATTCGTTGCGATGGTGGTCGTCTGCGTTGCGGTCTTACCATTCATTCGCGAGCGGCGCCTCAGCGGAGTCCGGCCAATTTTTATCTCCGCCGCGCTGCTCGCACTGATGATGGGACGTACGTTGCTGGCGTCCGCATATTTGGGATTTCAGCATGCGGAACTCAACGCGCTCTACTGGTCGGCGGAAGTCGTCGTCGGCGGCATCTTGGCAACGATGCTTGCGATGGGCCAGCTCATCACGCTGCTCGATGAATTGCGCATCGAAGTCGAAAATGGAAACGCCGCGCTCACCCGCGCGCTGAGCAGCTTGGAAGTGGCCGCGAAAGTTGACGCGTTGACGGGCCTGCATAACCGTTATGCATTTTACACGCTCACCGACGGCCTGCGCCATCGCGCCGATCAGGGAAATGTCGCGATTCTCGATCTGGATAATCTCAAACGCATCAACGACACGTACGGCCACCATAACGGCGACCGCGCGCTCTTGAGCGTGGCGCAGTGCCTGCGTGCGCTCGCGCGCGCCCAAGACTACGTGTTCCGCTGGGGCGGCGACGAATTCGTGCTGCTGATTTTCGGGCTGACTGCGGAACAAGCGCGCGATCGCATCACGCGCATGCAGCCTCCGCAAGCGCTCGAGGTGATGGAGGCGCACGATCCCGTGCCCTTGACGGTCTCGTGGGGAATCGCGCCGTTCAATCCGCTCGACGTCGACGGTTCGCTGCGCCAGGCCGACGCGCAGCTCTACGCGCAGAAGCGCCTGCTCGGCAGCGCCGTGAAATTCCCAACATGATACACGCGATCACGTGCCTGCTGTGGCCACTTTTTGGCGGATGTTCGCCGTTTATCGACTATGCGGTGACGCCCAACGCGCTCGCACTCAATCCCGTCTATTATTCGGGGCATCCGGTGATCGCCACGGGCAACGTCGAGCGGCTGCGTCAGCTGCGCGGCGCTTCGTTCGGCACGCCGGCTGAAACGTTCTATCTCTGCAACGGCAAGTGCGTGCAGGTGTTCATGCGCGAGCACACGCCCATGTATGAGGGAGAGCGTGTGTCGGTGCGCGGTTTTTTCTCAGTCACCCAGCGCGTCGGCAAATTGCTGCTGCACAACGACATCGACGCAGCCGAGATCTTTCCCCGCGTCTAGCGAGCTACCAAATTCCGAGCAGCGCCTTGACGTCGTCGCTCGCCATTTCTTTGGGATCCCAAGGTGGCGTGAACGTGATGTCCACGACGACGTCTTTCACGCCTTCGACCGCCTTGACGCGATCTTCAACCGATTGCTTGAACATCGGACCGACCGGACACATCGGCGAGGTTAGCGTCATCGTGACGACGACGTGCTCGCCACCCTCGCCTTCGACGGCGACGTCGTACACCAAACCGAGCTCCATAATCCCGAGTTGAAGCTCGGGATCCTTGACTTCGGCTAGCGCTTCACGAACCTGATCGACCGTTGGCATCGTACCCTTTCTTGCGGCTCCTGCGAGGCCATCGCCTGCGCGTGGCAAAAACATTCGCCCATGCGTCCAACACTGTTAATCGTTGCAACCCTCGCGGCGCTTACAGCGTTGCCGATCCACGCCTTGGCTTCAGTTTCCATAGCCGCCGGCGGCTACACGCAAAATGCGCCCTCGTCCACCGGAGGGGCGATAATACTCAGCAGCGGGGCTTCCATTCCGGCGGTGCCTTTGGAGGTTCAGGCTTCCTTGCTTACGGCGATCAGCGGCGGTGGCGGATATGCTTTGACCGGGGAAATCCGCGGCTTTACTGGTGGCGGTTTCGGCGGCGCCTACGTGGGCGCGGGGGCCGGGATAGCCAACCTGTCGGGCGATCGCACCACCGGCCCGGTCTTTACGGTATTTGCCGGGAAGTCGATCGCCCCGTTCACGTCGATCGAGCTCCGGGTGGACCGGCAGACGAAAGACACGGGGGCCACGGCCGGCTTTGTGGGCCTGCGCTTCAGCTTCTGAGTAGAGTGAGCGCAGCTTGTAACGCCGGAGCCGTGTTAGTAGTTCAACCTCTAGGAACCCGGACGTGTATAGGGCAGTAGGAGAGACAGAATATGTCAATGTGGGAACCGTTCACCGAGCGCGCGCGGCGCAGCATTGTGCTGGCTCAGGAAGAGGCCCAGCGGCTCGGCAACAACTACATCGGCACCGAGCACATTCTGCTCGGCATCATCTCCGAGGGCGAGAGCCTGGCGGCCAAAGTGCTCGAGACGCTGGGCGTCAATCTTGCCAAGGTACGCCAGGAAGTCGAAGCGATCGTCGGCCGCGGCGGCCAGACGGTCCAGCAAGAGATGGTCTTCACTCCGCGCGCCAAACGCGTCATCGAGCTCGCGTTTGAAGAGGCGCGGCAGCTCAATCATAACTACATCGGTACGGAGCATCTGCTCCTTGGTTTAATCCGCGAAGGCGAGGGTGTGGCCGCGCGCGTGCTGACGAATCTCGGCGTCGATCCGGCGAAGGTTCGCGTGCAGACGACGTCGCTGCTCGGCGCCGAAGGTCAGCCGTCTCCCCCCAAAGGCAAGAGCAAGACGCCCACGCTCGACGCCTACGGCCGCGATCTCACACAACTAGCGCGCGACAACAAACTCGATCCGGTTATCGGGCGAGCCAATGAGATCGAGCGCGTCATTCAAATTCTGTCGCGCCGCACGAAGAACAATCCGGCGCTCATCGGTGAACCCGGCGTCGGCAAGACGGCGATCGCCGAAGGCTTGGCGCAACGCGTCATCAAGGGCGACATTCCCGAGCCGCTTCGCGACAAACGCGTGATCACGCTCGATCTCGCAGGCTTGGTTGCCGGAACGAAATATCGCGGCGAGTTCGAAGAACGCATGAAGCGCGTCATGGACGAGATCCGCGCCGCAGCCGGCGAGATCATTCTCTTTATCGACGAGCTGCATACGCTGGTCGGCGCCGGCGCCGCGGAAGGCGCCATCGATGCGAGCAACATTATCAAGCCGGCGCTGGCGCGCGGCGAGTTGCAATGCATCGGCGCGACTACATTAAACGAATTCCGCAAGCACATCGAAAAAGACTCGGCGCTGGAGCGCCGCTTCCAGCCGGTCATGGTCGGAGAGCCGAGCGTCGAAGAGACGATCGAAATCCTCAAGGGCCTGCGCGACCGCTATGAAGCGCATCACAAGGTGCAGATCACCGATGAAGCGCTCGCAGCCGCGGCGCGTTTGGGCGATCGCTATATCACCGATCGCTTCTTGCCCGACAAAGCGGTCGATTTAATGGACGAAGCCGCTTCGCGCGTGCGCCTGCAGGCGGGGATGCCGCCGCAAGAAATTCGCGACGTCGACGCTCAGCTGCGCAAGATGGTGGCCGAAAAGGAAGCCGTCGTCAAAGCTCAGGAGTTCGACAAAGCCGCCGAGCTGCGCGATCGCGAAGAGAAGCTGCGCTTGGAGAAAGCGCGCCTCGAACAAGAATGGCAAGAGAAGCGCGCGCAGAGCGACAAGGTCGTCAAAGTTACCGAGGAAGACATCGCGCACATCGTCTCTTCCTGGACGAGGATCCCGGTCAGCCGTCTCGCGCAGGCCGAAACAGAGAAGCTCCTCAACATGAAGGAGTCGCTGCACAAACGCGTCGTCGGCCAAGAAGAATCGATCGAAGTGGTGACGCGAGCCATTCGCCGTTCGCGCGCCGGACTGAAGAATCCAAATCGCCCCATCGGCTGCTTCCTGTTCTTAGGACCGACCGGCGTTGGCAAGACCGAAGTCGCGCGCAGCGTTGCCGAATTTTTGTTCGACGATCAAGAATCGATGATCCGCATCGACATGTCTGAGTACATGGAGAAGTATGCGGTGTCGCGGTTGGTCGGAGCTCCGCCCGGATACGTCGGCTACGAAGAAGGCGGCCAATTGACCGAAGCCGTGCGGCGCCGTCCGTACGCGGTCGTGCTGCTCGACGAAATCGAAAAAGCGCATCCCGACGTCTTCAACCTTTTACTCCAAGTACTCGACGATGGGCGCCTGACCGATTCGCAAGGCCGGCAGGTGGACTTCAAAAATTGCGTTATCGTAATGACGTCCAATATCGGCGCCACCGGCATGCAAACGACGACCGACATCGGCTTCCGTACGCAGAAAAACACCGAAGAAGACGAGTTACGCGCGTACGAGCGGATGAAGAACAAGGTGTTGGAGGAAGTCAAACACACGTTCCGCCCCGAGTTTCTCAACCG
>PLLF01000060.1 GCA_003140855.1 Vulcanimicrobiota bacterium | reverse complement strand
ACGTAGTTAGCCGGGGCTTCCTCCAAGGGTACCGTCATTATCGTCCCCTTCGACAGTGGTTTACGACCCGAAGGCCTTCTTCCCACACGCGGCGTCGCTCCGTCAGGCTTTCGCCCATTGCGGAAAATTCCTCACTGCTGCCTCCCGTAGGAGTCTGGGCCGTCTCTCAGTCCCAGTGTGGCTGGTCGCTCTCTCAAACCAGCTACCCATCGTCGCCATGGTAGGCCATTACCCCACCATCTAGCTAATGGGACGCGGTCCCGTCGTTGAACGAATTGCTCCTTTCATCTTTTAAAGATGCCTTCAAAAGATCGTATGCGGTATTAGCTAACCTTTCGGCTAGTTATCCCCCATTCAACGGAAGGTTGACCACGCGTTACTCACCCGTCTGCCGCTGGGTATTGCTACCCCGCTCGACTTGCATGTGTTAGGCACGCCGCCAGCGTTAGTCCTGAGCCAGGATCAAACTCTCCATAAACATTTTATGGAGCCTATTTGTTGGCTCTCTATTTTCGCTGACTAATTAAAGATCGATTGCGAATCGATCCGCCCGCAACGAATTGCGCAATCGTTTCCAATTGCGAACGCGTCGAAGGCTAGCCATAATACTGTACGATCAGCACGCCGAAGAACCGGTGGAACGGTTAGTCTTCATTGCACTGATTAAAATT
Source organism: Vulcanimicrobiota bacterium (assembly GCA_003140855.1). Taxonomy (GTDB): domain Bacteria; phylum Vulcanimicrobiota; class Vulcanimicrobiia; order Vulcanimicrobiales; family Vulcanimicrobiaceae; genus Rubrimentiphilum. The sequence continues at coordinate 4,800 of PLLF01000060.1, read as the reverse complement.
CTCGGACCCGAAATAAAAAAGCGCCCTTTACGGCGCGTCTGTATTCGGGACGAGACCCACAGACTTATGCGCTACTGCACTGTTCAGTTTTCAAGGAACGACCCGACGGCTCCAGGCTCGATTTGAGCCCTTCGCTGAAGGTTGCGGCGCTGAGCGCCAGGACTTGCGACTGCATTTCGGCGGTCAAAGTCACGACGAGCATCATACCGCGCCCATATGGGGGTGTCAAGCAGGGTTTTTGGCACGGTTTCGCCGGCGTTTGGCTTTCATTCGATTGCCGCAGACGGCCATCTCGCACCAAGCACGCGACCCGTTCTTCGAACGGTCGTAATAGGCCCAGCGGCAGCTCTCTTTGCGACACGCTTTGAGGCGGGACCATTCGCCCCGCCGCATCGCATCGTACACGATCGCCAGCAGAGCGGCGATCGTCCGCTCGGCGCCATGGCCGACGGGTTCGAGCGCGGGCGAACCCGGCGCGTCGATACGCATTTTATAACCAGTCGCCTGTACGAATGGTTCCAATGCTGCCCAAGCCGGGGGAGCATCTCCCGAGCCCGCGTTGGCCTCAAGGACGCCCCGGAGCGCTTCTCTGAACGCGCGCAGACGAGCAAGGTGCGCAGGCGGCTCTCCCTCACAGAGCCCTGATTTGGCGCACCATTCCTCGAGCTGGTCGGGCCCCGTCAGGGGATCGGGCGTCTCCTCAGGCTTCACACTATTAATGAAGGCCCGAACGCGCTCGAGCTCATCGGGAGCCACATAGTTGGCTAAAGACATCGACTTGATAATAGCACCATTTTGCAGAAAACACCAGCAAAACAGCTTTATAAGTTACTAAACACCAGCATACACTGAATGAAGGTTACCGAGGAACTGTTGTGCGAACCTTCATCAAAAACCTGAGTCTTGCCGGCGCCCTCGCGCTGGCCTTTAGCGCCGCCACGCCCGCCGAGGCGTTCTCGGTGGCAGTTCAGCCCCTCCACCCCCATACTGCAAAAACCTCGCTTGTCGGCGTCGCCGGCGCCTGCCGGAACCCCGACGTCGACGCCCGCATCGCCTCGGCATTCTTCGAGATGCCCGCAATCGCCGCAGGCCAGGGCGCTACGGGAACTTCCGGAGTAGCGATCGAGCTTTCTTCGACAGGCACGCTCGTCTCCGAATACGTCATCCAATCGAGTGGAAATCCGAATCTGGATCGGGCAGCGCTGCTCTCCGCCCGGATGTCTCGATTCGCTCCCGAGGTCACCAATTGCGCGGCCGTCGGCGGCAGCTATCTGTATACCGTGACGTTCTAACCCGCGAGTCGGAACGCGGGACCGGCACATTACTGCCGGAGTGAGCAGGGCGGCCAGCACGCCCTGCTCGATTAGCTCGGGGAGGACAGGACAGACAATGCTGCACGATCACACGGACCTTCGCGTCAGGAATCTCGCCAGAACGCGCCCGCTCTACGATGCGCTGCTGCCCGCTCTCGGCTACACGCGGGTAAGTGCTGACGAAACATGTGTTTACTATCATCTGCCGCGTGAAGACGTCGACTTCTTCGGCATCACCGCCGATGAAAATCATCGCCCTAATGGAACGCGCATCGCATTTGCCGCTTCGAGCCGCGAACAGGTCGACGAACTAGCGGCGCTCGTCAAAGCGGCCGGCGCGCGTTCCTTCGAACCGCCACACATCTGCCTTGAATATACTGAAAAGTATTACGCCGCTTTTTTCGAAGACGCCGACGGCAACAAACTCGAGATCTGTAACCGCGGTTAAGTCTTGCGCGAGACGGTCTTGGCTTGCAAAAATAACAACAGGTAATCTTTGCCGCCGGCTTTGCTGTCGGTGCCTGACATATTGAAGCCTCCGAAGGGATGACCGCCGACCATCGCGCCGGTGCATTTCCGGTTGAAGTACAGGTTGCCCACGAAGAACTCGTCCTTCGCACGCGCGATCTTCTTCTCGTCCTTCGTGTAGACCGCGCCGGTCAACCCGAATTCCGTATTGTTTGCAATCTCCAACGCATCATCGAAGTCCCTGGCTTTGATCACCGCCAGGACGGGACCGAAGATCTCTTCTTGAGCAATCGTCGCGTCGGGCGCCGTATCGGCAATCACGGTGGGCTCCAAGAAGTATCCTCGATCGCCGGAACGCTTGCCGCCGCACACGAGGCGCCCTTCCTTTTTCCCCGTCTCGATGTAGCGTTCGATCGAGTCTCGGGCGCGCTCGTTTATAACGGGGCCCATGTAGGTCTGCTTGTCGCTCGGGTCGCCGACCGTAATCTTTGCGACGCGCCCCTTGAGCTTCTCGAGAAATTCATCGTAGATCGCCGATTCGACGATAGCGCGCGAACACGCCGAACACTTCTGTCCCTGAAAACCGAATGCCGAAGCAGCAACGCCCTCGACGGCCGCATCCACGTCCGCATCGGCCGCTACCACGATCGAGTCTTTGCCACCCATCTCCGCCACGACCCGCTTAATCCAGCGCTGGCCCTTTTGCGGTTTGGCAGCGAGCTCGTTGACGTGCAAACCGACTTCTTTACTTCCTGTAAATGCGATGAATCGCGTGAGCGGATGCGAGACCAGCGCATCGCCGATCACGCTGCCGCTGCCGGGCACAAAATTCAACACACCTTTTGGCAAGCCGGCCTCTTGCATCAGATCGACGAACCAGGCGGCAATCACCGCGCTGTCGCTCGATGGTTTGAGCACAACAGTGTTGCCGGTGACGATTGCAGCGCTTGCCATTCCGGCCATGATTGCGAACGCGAAGTTCCATGGCGGAATAACGACGCCGACGCCGAGCGGCACGTACACCAACTCGTTTTGCTCGCCAGGAATCGGCGTAAGCGGCTGCGGTTCGCCGTAGCGCAACGCTTCACGCGCGTAGAACTCCAGAAAATCTATTGCTTCGGCAGTGTCGGCGTCCGCTTCCACCCAGCTCTTGCCGACTTCGTACACCAGCAGCGCATTAAAGTGCTCGCGGCGCTCGCGCACCAGCTGCGCGGCCTTGAACAAATAATTTGCGCGCTGCGCGGGCGGCGTATTTCTCCATATCTCGAAGCGTTCGTTCGCGACTTCGATCGCGCGGTTCGCTTGCTCGAGCGAAGCCGACGCGACCTCGCCGACGATCTCTTTCGGATTGGACGGGTTGAGCGACGGGATCTTCTTCGGCGTATCGATCCGTTCGCCGTCGATGATCAACGGATAGGTCTTTCCGAAATCCGCCCGGACCGCGACCAGGGCCGCTTCCATAGCTGCGGAGTCGGCGGCGTCCGCGTACGATTTTATGGGCTCGTTCTTAAATGGCGCGATGCGCTCGAGGGTGGTACTCATGCCTCCAATAATAACCCAAACCGGCCGCGGCCGGTTACGACTCCGGGCGGGCTCGTTCACGTTCCGCACGAAGGCTGCAGCGTGTACGACATCGCGATCGTCGGCGCCGGCATCGTGGGCCTTGCGACCGGGCGGGAACTCTTGTGCCACCATCCTCGCCTTCGGCTCGCAATCCTCGACAAGGAAGATCGCGTAGCGGCTCACCAAAGCGGCCGCAACAGCGGCGTCATACACTCGAGAATTTATTATGCTCCGGGCTCGCGCTGAGTTACCGGGGATTCCTGCGCTTAGCGCGCCGGCATTTCAGTTTGGGCCTGCAGGAGCTCTATCGCGACGTCGTCGTTCGAGCGTATGTCGATGCGTTAAGGCGCTTTGTGCCCGAGCTGCGTCCGGAAGACACGCTTCCCGGCCCCTCCGGCATCCAAGCGCAAGCCCTCACCGAACAAGGCACGCTCATTGACGATTTTGTTTTCGAGGGTTCCGATCGTGTGCTGCACGTTCGCAACGCGCCCTCGCCTGCTGCCACGGCATCGCTTGCGATCGGCGCGTATATCGCAGATGACGCCGCGCGGCGATTCTCCATAGCGTAGGCGCTTGCGCTAAAGCAAGCTCTTGACGAAAGCTCCGGCGCGATCCGCGGCCGCCTGGCCGCGCGCATTCGCATATGCATCGATGAGCGCGCTCCCGACGATGACGCCATCCACGATAGCCCGAACGGCATCCACTTGCGCGCGCGTGCTGATGCCGAAGCCGACCGCCAGCGGTTTCTTCGTTACGGAGCGCAACGCTGCAATTTGTCTGCGCAAAGGTTCCAAATTCGGAGCTTCGCCTGCGCCGGTAACTCCAAGCCGCGAGACGACGTACACGAACCCGCCGGATTGTTCCGCGATGCGCGCCGCCCGTTCGGGCGGAGTCGAGGCCGCGACGAGCAGCGGCATCTCGATACCGTGCGCACCAAGCGCCAGCCGCAAAGGCTCGGATTCTTCCAGGGTGACGTCCGGGGCGATCACTCCGGCCGCGCCGGCATCTGCGGCGGCGCGCGCAAACTCCTGAAGACCGAATTGATAGACCGGATTATAGTAGGTAAACAAAATAATTGGCGGCGCCTTCCCATGCACGTGTTTCACCAGGGACAATANNACGCGCCCCGGCAGCTGCAATCGTCGGTCCGTCTGCAAGCGGATCGCCGTACGGTATGCCGATCTCGATTGCATCTGCGCCGTTCTCTGCAAGCGCCGTCAGGATCGCCCGCGTCGTTGCAATATCCGGATCCCCCGCCATCACGTAGGGGATGAACGCGAACCGCCCGGGCTTAAAGATTGCTGATAGACTCATTCCTTCGGCGTGCTCAGGATGTCAGCCGGCGAACCTGCGCGATGTCTTTGTCGCCTCGGCCGCTGAGATTGACCAGCACCAAATCGCCGGCGCCGCGGTCGGCTGCCAGCCGGCGCGCAAACGCGAGCGCGTGCGCGGCTTC
>PLLF01000054.1:28339-28814 GCA_003140855.1 Vulcanimicrobiota bacterium | reverse complement strand
AACGCGAGCGCGTGCGCGGCTTCGAGCGCGGGAATGATTCCCTCGGATTTTGCAAACTCATGAAAGGCCTCGAGCGCCTCGGTATCCGTCACCGAAACGTAGCTTGCGCGGCCGCTTTCCTTTAAGAACGCATGCTCCGGACCGACACCGGGATAATCGAGGCCCGCGCTGATCGAGTGCGTTTCACGCACTTGGCCCTCGGCCGTCTGCAAAACGTACGACCGGCTTCCGTGCAAGATTCCCACGGTGCCGGCATTCAGCGACGCCGCAGTCCGTTGCGTTTGTACGCCTTCACCAGCGGATTCAACGCCCCACAGCTTCACGCCGGCGTCATCCATGAACCCCGCAAAAATGCCCGCTGCATTGCTCCCACCTCCGACGCAGGCGACGACATCGCTCGGCAATCTGCCAAAACGCTCTAAACACTGACCGCGTGCTTCGATACCGATCACTTTTTGAAACTCGCGCACCATGT
>PLLF01000054.1:0-28284 GCA_003140855.1 Vulcanimicrobiota bacterium | reverse complement strand
ATAGACGTTGAGCGCCTGCCGCTCGACGTCCACCGCGCCCATATAAATGTCGACGGGTATCCCGAACTTCGCGCCCACGGTTGCGGTTGCAACGCCGTGCTGCCCAGCGCCGGTTTCTGCAATGAGCCGCTTCTTGCTCATGCGCCGCGCGAGCAGCGCCTGTCCGACGGTATTGTTGATCTTATGCGCACCGGTATGATTGAGATCTTCGCGTTTGAGGACGAACTTGGCGCGCGACACCAGCGCCGCATAGCGTTGCGCTTCATAAACCGGCGACGGGCGACCCACAAATTCCGACAGAACGGACTCGTACTCTTTCCAGAATGCGGGGTCACTGAAAGCGGCCTCCACTTCTCGTTCGAGCTCAGACAACGCACCGACCAACACTTCGGGGACAAAGCGCCCTCCGAACTCGCCGAAATAACCGCGCGCGTCAGGCCGCATCGACATCCTTGACGGCTCGTACGAAAGCGCGCATCTTATCGCGGTCCTTGCGCCCGCCCGATTCCACGCCGCTGCGTACGTCTACGCCATAAGGTCTGACGGTTTGCACGCATTGCGCAACCGTTTCCGGCGTGAGTCCGCCGGCCACGATCACTTGCCGCTGGCGCGCGACCGGCGCGACCGCTTTCCAAGGGAACGGCACGCCCGTGCCGCCCGACAAGCCGGCGACGGCGCTGTCAAAGAGCAGAATCGCGCGGGGATGTTCGTTGGCGGCGAGTTGTAATGCCCCCGGATCGGCAGCGCCGGGATCCACGTGAATCGTTTTAATCACGCGGCCGTCAATAGATGAGACATAGCTCGGAGATTCGTCGCCGTGCAACTGCACGACGAGATCGGGAAAGATCGACCGCGCGCGCGCGATCTCGTCGCGGGATGGGTTGACGAAAACGCCGACCGGCGTAATGAAAGGCGGAAGTTTCTCCGCAATATGTTTGGCCGCGCTTTCCGTGATCCGGCGTGCCGAGGGCGCGAAGATCATGCCGATAGCGTCCGCGCCCGTTTCCACGGCCAGCATGACGTCTTGCAAGTCCGTGCAGCCGCAGAACTTTATGCGCGTTCTCAAGGAGAAACGGCGCGCGCCTGCACCGCCGCTTTCAAACTGCTCACCAACGCCGCCGGATCTTCAGCGCGCATGAGCGCCTCGCCGATAAGGAACCCGCGGGCGCCGGCGGCATGGAGCCGCAAAATATCCTCCGCGTGCCGCATCCCGCTCTCGCTTATGACCGTGACGCTGGAAGGAACCTCGGGCAAGAGATACTCGCTCACGGCCAAGTCGGTTTCGAACGTGCGCAGGTTGCGGTTGTTGATGCCGATCAGCGTCGCGCCCATCGCCAGCGCGCGTTCAAGCTCGCCCGCGTCGTGCACTTCAACGAGCACGTCCAGATCGTATTCGGCGGCCTCGCGCATGCACGCGCGCAGCGAATCGTCATCGAGCCCCGCTACTATCAGTAAAACGGCGTCCGCGCCGTACGCTGCCGACTGCGCTATCTCATATGGCGTGGCTAAAAAATCCTTGCGCAGCAATGGGCGCGAACTATGGGTGCGCGCGACGTCCAAATACGCCAACTCGCCCAAGAAGTGATCCGATTCGGTCAGCACGCTGATGCAGTCAACGCCGGCATTTTCATACGATCGGGCGATCGAGGCCGCATCAAAATTGCGCGCGATCAACCCCGCCGAGGGAGAGGTGCGTTTGATTTCACCGACAATTGCGGGCCCGGCAGACGCGCGAATCGCTTGCAGAAACGGCCGCCGCGAACTTCTCCGCGCAACGGCCCGTTCGCGGACGAGCTCGTGTGATTCGGCGGCCCGGTCTCGCTCCGTGGAAAGCCGTTTCGTTTCATAGATCCGGCGAAGGATGTCAGCCATGCGAATATTCCGCTGCGCGTGCGAAAAGTGACGCGGCCCGGCCTTCGTACAGCTGCGCTCGAGCGAGATCCATGCCATCCTTAATATCGGCAGTCTTCCCGCAAACCCGAAACGCCAGCGCCGCGTTCAGCGCTACGACGTCAGATCGCGGGGAATGCTCGCCCGCCAGAATGGACTCAAACGCTTGACGGCATTGCGCGGCTGCTCCGCCGCGTATTTCATCTGCGGACGCACGCACGCCGAATTCTTGCGGATCCAACGTCCAGCGTTTGCTCCAACCCTCGCCGAACTCGTACACGGCGGTCGGCCCTTCGCCGCCGATCTCGTCGATACCGCTGTGCGCGTGCACGACGGCGCCCGCGCGGACTCCGAGCGCGCGCAGCACGTCGCCCACGATTTCGAGCTGCTCTTTTCGCGCGACGCCGACCAGCAAGTGGGTCGCGCGGGCCGGGTTCGTCAACGGCCCCAGAACATTGAAGATCGTGCGGATGCCGAGTTCGCGCCGGATCGGCGCGACGTTCTTCATCGCGGGGTGATAGATGGGTGCAAACATGAACGCAAAGCCGGTCTCGTTGAGACTCTTCGCGGCTTGCTCCGGAGATATCTCGAGCTTCATTCCGGCTGCTTCGAGAAGATCGGCGCTGCCGCACTGACTGGATGCGGCGCGATTACCGTGTTTGGCGACGGGCACTCCCGCAGCCGCAACGACCAGTGCGGCGAGAGTGGAAATATTGATCGTGCCGGCACCGTCGCCGCCGCTCCCGACGACGTCGGCGACCAGCGGAAGATCGTGCTTGAGCGTAAGGCTGCGCTCGCGCATCGCTCGTGCAGCGCCGGTAAGCTCCGCAGCTGTCTCGCCTTTTGCGGCCAGCGCCGTCAGCGCGCCGGCCGACTGCGCAGGGGTGATGCTCCCGTCCATGATGGCGCCGGCTAGCGCGCCGGCATCTTCTTCGGGCAGGTCCTCGCCGGCGATCAGCCGGCGCAAAATGACCGCTACATCAAGTGACAAGTTCTAGGATCGAGAGTTCGGCGGCATCCCCAGGACGAACTCGCGATTTGGTGATCCGCGTGTAGCCGCCGCTGCGTGTCTTCAGCGCCGGCGCAATTTGCTCGACGAGTTTCTTTACGACCGCCGGTTCGGTAAGGTATTCGGCGATTTGGCGCCGTGAATGAACGTCGCCGCGGCCGGCGGTCGTTATCAGCCGTTCCACAACTCGGCTCACTTCTTTCGCCTTCGTGGTGGTCGTCTCGATCTTGCCGTGTTTGAAAAACGACGTTGCCAGATTTCTCAGCAGCGCCCGGCGATGTCCGTCGGTCCTGGAAAGGCGTTTGTATGCGATTTGATGCGGCATGACGTTGCGCTACTGCTCCCGCAGCGATAGTCCCTTTGCTTCAAGGACCTGTTTGATTTCATCCAGCGATTTCTTACCGAAGTTACGCATCTTGATGATCTCGTCTTCGGTCATGTCCAGAAGTTCGGAGACTTTCGAGATGCCGGCGCGCTTCAGGCAATTGAACGACCGCACCGAAAGATTGAGCGATTCCACCGGAATGTCCCATTCGCTGGCCGGAGCCTGCGGAAGCGACTTCTCTTCGCTCGTGAAGGTGACGAAGAGATCCAAGTGGTCCTGCATGATCGTCGCCGCCTGTGAGAGCGCTTCGTCCGGCGTCACCGATCCGTTGGTGTCGATTTCGACCGTCAAGCGGTCGAAATCCACGTTCTGCCCGACGCGCGTGTCGTCCACGCTGAAATTAACCTTGCGGATAGGCGAGAAGATCGAATCCAGCGGAATGAGCCCGATCATATGCTCGACGTTGCGCTGACGGTCAGCGGTAACGTAGCCGCGCCCCTTCTCGACGCCGATCTCCATCGACAGCTTGGCCGACTTGGCCGAAAGCGTGGCGATGTGGTAATTCGGGTCGAGAACCTCGACATCCGCATCAGCGGTAATGTCGGCGGCGGTCACTTCCTTGGAGCCGCTCGCACTTAACGTGAGCACCTTCGGCTCGTCGGAATTCATCTTGACCGGCAAGCCTTTGAGATTGAGCATCAAGGCGATGGTGTCTTCGACGATCCCGGGAATCGTCGAGAACTCGTGGAGCACGCCGTCAATTTTCATGTACGTGACGGCAGCGCCCGGAATCGAGCTCAGGAGAATGCGCCGCAGCGCATTGCCCAGCGTGATCCCGAAACCGCGCTCCAGCGGCTCGATGACGAATTTTGCATAATTGTCGCGGCGCTCGCGAACCTCGATGCTTGCGCCCTGAGGGGTTTCCAAAACGGTCATTATTGCTTTTCGTTCCTTTGCTCTTGCGTTATCCGCAACGGGTGTCGCCCGTCACGATCGTACGTATAGAGTAGAGTTCGCCCGCGCTTGCGGGCTAAGTGTTATCTGCTGTAATACTCCACAATCAGCTGTTCGTCGACCGGCGTGTCGATCTGCTCGCGAGCCGGAAGTGCAACGATCTTGGCCGATTGATCCTGATCGCTCCATTCGAGCCACTCCGGGGCGCGCCGGTTCTTGGCGACCTCGAAGTTCGATTCGAAAACGGGCGACTTCTTGCTGCGATTCGAAATCGTGATGACGTCACCGACCTTCACGACGTAGGAGGGGATATTCACCATGCGGCCGTTCACGCGAAAATGCCGGTGCGTCACGAGCTGGCGCGCTTGCGCGCGGCTGGTCGCCAAATTCAAACGGTACACGACGTTGTCCAAACGCCGCTCGAGCAGCTGCAAGAACGTTCTGCCGGTCTGTCCCGGAATGCGCGCCGCTTCGCGAAAGTAATTCTCGAACTGCGTTTCGTGCACGCCGTAATAACGCCGCATCTTCTGCTTCTCGCGGAGCTGGCGTCCGTACTCGGAAACTTTCTGGCGCGAGGCTTTGCCTTGCGTCTTCTGTCCGGGCGCGGTGCCGCGCCGCTCGACGGCGCACTTTTTCGAAAGGCAACGATCGCCTTTCAGAAACAGTTTGATCTTTTCGCCGGTTTTACTCGCGGCGGTTTCCCGGCGGCACAAGCGGCAAACGGGCCCGATGTATCGCGACATGCTACACTCTCCGCCGTTTGGGCGGGCGGCAGCCGTTGTGCGGAATCGGCGTCACGTCTTTTATCAGTGTAATCTCCAGGCCGGTAGCTTGCAGCGAGCGGATCGCGGCCTCACGTCCGGCTCCCGGTCCTCTCACGAGAACTTCGGTCGACTTCATTCCGTGCTCCATCGCCTTGCGCGCGACCGCTTCGGCCGCCATCTGCGCAGCGAACGGCGTGGATTTCTTCGATCCCTTAAAGCCCAAGTTGCCGGCGGACGCCCAGGCGAGCACGTTGCCCAAGCCGTCGGAGATCGTTACGATCGTGTTATTAAAGGAAGCGTGAATGTGCGCAACGCCCGATTGGACGTTTTTGAACTCGCGCTTCTTGCGCGCTTTGGTTTGTTTTTTTGCTGCCAAAAAGACTCCGTTTATCCTGTCCGCGCTGCGAGCGTGGTGTCGTCGCCTCGACCCGCCGCTTGAGGGCGGATCTGCTACTTGGCGCCCGGCGACCGCGCCAAACCACGATTCTATCCAAAAAAGGCGCTTGAGGTCAAGGGGAAAAGAGGCGGCCCCGGTCAAGGACCGGGGCCGCTTTGCCTTTCGGACGGCTAGGCTAGAACTTGAGTCCCAGCCCGACGTAGCCACCGTTGTGGGTGTAGTCCGACGGCGCGTTGGTCTTGTTTTTCCCGCGGTCGCCGATGAATCCGAGGTCGAGGAAGAGCGGGAAGCTCTTGCCTAGGCCGACGGTCGCACCGACCTGGTATCGTAGGATGCTATAGGCCAAGCTGAAAACGGTTCCGGATTGCGGTCCGCTGGGGACCGTATACTTGCCGTTCACGCTCGGGTAGTAATAGGCGCTGCCGTAAACCGAGAACGCCTGGTCGAGGTCGGGCAGTTTTTCGAGCCCGAACCCCACGCCGTTCAACGACGGATATCCGTAGTTGCCGGTGTGCACCATATAGCCGACGCCGATGTAGATCCGCGGATCGGCAATCTTGAGCCCAAGACGGCCATCGCCATTCCACTCGTTCGCTGTAAACGCCGGAACGTATGTCTGTCCGTTGCCGCCGATAACGGTTACGCAACCCTGCGTACCCGCCGAGCTGCCCGGCAGACCGACGATGCATGAAGGACCGAAGTTTGGTGCGATGTTATGCGGATACTGCCACTTCTCGAACGTGCCTTCGAGCATCCATGGCAGATTGATCAAGTTGAACTCGATCGCGCCGCGCAGTGCGTACGAGCTGCTGCCGGTGTTGCCGGGACTAAACTCGTTGTACACCTTGGGGCTGAGGATGTAGTCGCCCGCTACGAAGTGGTCCTGGTACTTGGCCACGACGGGAACAGGCGTAGGCGTGACAACCGGCGGCGGCGGGGCCGCGGTAGGCGGCGCAGGCGGCGGCGTAGCCGGTAGATAGCGCACGACGACGAGGCGCTTATCAGGCACCCATTGCACGTAAGCTCCCATGCCTTCGGAAATGACGCGCACCGGGACCACGACTTGGCCCTGGTAGATCTCCGGCGGCACGTCGAGCGGACGGGTCTCGCCGTTGATGATGACTTGCGGAACGCCGACCGTCACTTTGACGTCGGAACCCGGCTTTGTCACATCGACGGTTTTGCTGCCCGCATCGTAATTAACGGTTGCGCCCATCTGTTCGAACATCGAGCGCAGCGGGATCAGAATCGTTCCTCCGCGCACGAGCGCGGCGAGGACGCGACCCTGTTTCAATTCATCAGGTCTCGAATAGACGTGATGATCGTTGAAAAGAATTGGAATTTGCCCTGAAGGCGGTGAGCCGAATTGCATCGGCGGGGGCGGAGCCGGCGACGCCATAGGCGTGGCCTGGGCGATCGCTTGGTGTCTGATGTTTCCCGGCGATGCCTGGCCCGACGGAGCGGCTACCGCGGTGAGGCTCATGCCCGCGATCAAAATCGCGGTAAGAGCTCCGGTGCTCAGTCGTATCAAGATTTGTCTCCCTCTCATGTAGTGTGTGAAAAGACCGGTCGGCTGCGTTGGCCTACAGTAACTGGCGAAGGTTCGGTCTCCACCTTGCCTAACGAGCAGGGGCGAATCGAAGTTCCCCCCTCCTCATGTCCTGCCGTTATTCCCACTTGTACCCCGCCATGCACCGCTTGAACGCGAAGCAGGCAAGCGCCTAAGCCAAATCACGCCCGCTGCGACTTCTATCGCAGCAATAACGAATGCAATTCGGGGAGCTTCGGTGCTTTGCAGCGCGCGCAATACGCTCAAAACCGTCGTCACGATAGCCGGCGCAGCTATTTGCGGAATCAATAACGCTAAATTCCATATACCCATTGCGGTAGCGAGCGCACCGCGCGGCAAGAACGTGCATCCCAATGCCCAATCAGCCGTTAAGAAAACTCCCCACGCAAAACCGGCAAGCGTCGCGGCGCCGACGACCTGACCAGAGATTGCCGCAAATAAAAAGAGCACGAGCGCCAAAATGAAAACGCCGCCGCCGGCCGTCGCGACGTCCCTGCGATCGAAACGGTTTGCCGGCCTTCCGGCAACCAATGCTCCGATCGCGGCCGCCGCCAAGAACAGGAGGATCAATAATCCCGTGTGCGTCTTTACGTCGCCACTCATCGTGCGGGCCACATAGAAATACAAGTAACCCACAAGGGTGTAGAAACCGGCATAGACCAGCGCGCGGGAAATGAAGAGATCGATAAACGCCCGTGTGATGCGCAATGGCGCCGCAACTTCCTCAACCGGCGAAAGCTTGCGCACGTGCAGGCCGGTCGCCGCGCACGCCAACAGCAGCACGGTGCCGATCACCGCGCCGGCTGCTGCGGCGCTTTTGACAAACGCCGCGACAACCACGCCCGCCACGTTACCGGCGCTTTGAAGTGCCGCCATCCAAGCCGAGGCGCTGCCAAGGTTTTTGAGTTCTATGAAATCGGGAATGGCGGCTTGGTAAGGTCCCATGGCCATATTCAAGGCGAGCTGCAACAGCATGAACGATGCCACGAGCTGCCAGAAAACAGGGGCTGTATAAAAATAGACAACTGCGAGTGCGCCGGCCACAGCTCCGGCCGCATAAAACTCAAGACGCCGGCTGCCCCGTAGGCGGCGGCGGTCGGAAAGTATTCCCGCAGCGATCTGGGTTACCGCCGCGACACAAGCGCCCGAAGCCATGAGCAGCCCGAACGCCGCTAGCGCCTGGTGCGGAGCTAGCTGGATGGATCGCGCCTGCAGTGAAATGCCGAGCAGCGCACCCAAGACCATCTGGATCCCGAACCAAAACGCGCCCAGCAGCGCCGCGTTAGGTCTGTTAGACGCGTTCGGCCGCATACACATAGTCTTCCAGAGTGTCCACGTCGTAGGCCAGTTCCGGTGAAGCGCCGCGAACTGCACGCGCCGGAATGCCGAGCTTGCGCTGGGCTTCACGCTCCAGCGCCGCGATGGATACGCGCCGCAATGCGAAACGCAGGCAAAGAATCGGCCCCAACAATGCGGCCATGCGTGGAATGCTCTTGCGCGCGTTAAAAAATCGAATCGCGAGAGACTCCAATGGGGCGGCCGCGCGGGCCGGGATCCAAAAAGCGCCGCCGTTGACGATCCGCTCGCCGCCGATCTCGATTCCAAAAGGCGGAGCCCCCGGGAACCGCCGCTCGAATGCGGTGCAATCCGTGACCGGAATTGCAAGCGAATCCGGCGGGAAAGCATCCATGAAAGTGCGCAGCGCTTGCGCATTTACGAACGGCATGTCGCTCGTGAGATAGAGCAGCGGCGCGTCGTCATCCCATGCGGTAAGTGCGCGCCGCAGATTTACCGCTCCGCTGTGGCTTTCTTCGATGACGTTGTCGACAAGATTCCCGCACGCATCGCGAACCTCGCGGCCGCCGACTACCGCAATGCGGGTCGCGCCGGCGTTACGGGCAGCCTCGATAGCGGTGCCGAGCATGGAACGGCTCCCGATGCGCGCCAGCGCTTTCACCCGCGTGCCGATGCGGCGCGCGAAATCGCCGTCCACGCGTGCGCCGGCAGTAATCACGGCATTCACTCAAAGAACGTTCGTTGCGCGGGAGCTCCCTCCCGGCGTGCGACGATATCCGCCGCGTCACCGTAACGCGTTCGCAGCAATTCTATGAACAACTCGGCATTGCGCGCCGCATTTCCGCGAGCATGATTATTAAAAAAGGCAAACGTCGTCTCGGCGGCGCCTTCGATCTCCGCCACTCGGTTCGTCCACGGCTCGAGTTCGTCCGGCGAATAATCGTAATCATAACGCGTGACATTTGTGCCGGTCCACCACTGGCTCGCATTGCGTCCGTGGAATCGCAGATATCCGATGCGTGACGTGACGTCGGAACTAGGTTGCAGCAATGTTTCGTATTGCGGCATATCGACATTGCACCACCCGACGCCCAATTCGGAGAGCAGCTCGTGGCTCGCCGCATTCTGCCACTCGCGGTTGCGAAATTCCGCCACCAGCGGCAGCGGCTGCAGGGCCTCGACCGCAAGCCGCAAGTACTCCTCGGCGCTCGGTGTCCTGCGGAACCCGTTGGGGAACTGCAGCAGCGCGCAGCCCAGCTTTCCGCCTTCCTTTATAAGGGCGATGCTCTCCACGAATAGACCGGCGTCGGGGTGAACTCGCTTCACCGTTATGTCGGGGGGATGTGTGACCGTGGACGGCACTTTGAAGCAGAACCGGAACTCCGGCGGCGTGCACCGGTCCATCCGTTCGACAGTCTGCGCAGTGGGCACACCGTAATACGACGAATCGATCTCCACTGCCGAGAAGCAGCTCGAGTAGTACGGCAGCATTTCGTTCGAGCGAATCTTGCCGGGATAGAACGGCCCGATCCAGTCTTTGTACGAGTAGCCGCACGTACCGACGTAAATCACTCCAGGACCCCTTTCGGGGTCCTGGATTTCACTTCTTCGGCGGTCCGCTGCCGGTGGCCGGTGCCGGCTTCTTGCGGTTACCGACCGTTTTCTTCGGACCTTTGCGCGTGCGGGCGTTGGTCTTCGTGCGTTGTCCGCGCACGGGTAGGCCGCGACGATGGCGTATGCCGCGGTAGCACCCGATGTCCAACAGGCGTTTGATGTGGCTCTGCACGTCGCGGCGCAAGTCGCCTTCGACTTTTACGTCCAGGCTGCCGATCGCGTCACGCAGCTTCTTTTCATCGTCCTCGTTTAAATCTTTAACGCGGATGTTCGCGTCTACACCGGTATGAGAAAGTAGGCGCTGAGCCGTCTTGGGCCCAATGCCAAAAATGTAGGTAAGCGCGATTTCGATGCGCTTCTCACGCGGCAGATCGATGCCCGCAATACGTGCCATCTAACCCTGTACCTGCTTATGCTTCGGATTGACCGTGCAAATCACGCGGACTTTTCCCTCGCGCCGAATGACTTTGCATTTCTCGCAAATCCGTTTTACTGAAGGTCTGACTTTCATAATTATTTATACCTATAAGTTATTCTGCCGTGCGTGATTTTGCCCGACACATGTGCTAACACTCTGTGGCCGTTCGTGAGTTCCACATCGCTTAGGCTGCCGCTTCCTCTCTAGGCCTGTACTTCGCCGCGTCGGCATGCTCGCCGGCCTCGCGAAGCGTCAGGATTTTCGGACCGTCGTCGGTCAGTGCGATGGTATGCTCGAAGTGCGCTGCGAGTTTACCATCCGTTGTGACGACTGTCCAGCCGTCTTCGAGAATTTTCACCTCGTGGCCGCCCTGCGTGATCATCGGCTCGACCGCCAGAACCATCCCGCTCCGAAGCTTTACCCCGCTCCCCCGGCGCCCGTAATTGGGCACCTGCGGGTCCTCGTGCATCTCCGTCCCGACGCCGTGTCCGACCAATTCGCGCACCACGCCGTAACCGTTGGCTTCGGCATGCTGCTGCACGGCATAACCGATGTCGCCGACGTGATTGCCGTACCGCATCGCTTCGATGCCCAGCATCAGACATTGCTGCGTTACGTCCAGTAGGCGCTGAGCGCTTTCCGAAACCGCACCGATGGCGACCGTAACCGCGCTGTCGCTAACGTAACCGTCCAACGTGGTACCGAGATCGATCGAGAGCAAATCACCTTCGCGCAGCGTGTAAGCGCCCGGAATGCCGTGCACGACGCGATCGTTTACCGACGTGCAGACTGAGGCCGGGTAGCCGCGGTAGCCTTTAAATGTAGGCTCGCCGCCCAATTCGCGAATGCCGTTTTCGGCAAGTGCGTCGATATCGGCCGTCGTCATGCCCGCTTTAGCGGCCGCCATCAAATCCGAAAGCACCTTGGCGGTAATCTTGCCGCTGCGGCGTATCGCTTCGATCTCGCGCGCGGAACGCAGCGTGATCACTTTGCCTGCAGCTCCGGGCTCAAAGCCGAAACGATCTGACGAGTCACTTTTTCCACCGGCGCTAATCCGTTGACCGGAACGAGCTTGCCGCGTTTGCGGTAGTATGCGACCAGTGGTTCGGTTTTTTCGCGGTACACGTCCAGACGTTTGCTCACCGTTTCAGGTTTGTCGTCCTCGCGCTGGATCAATTCGGTGCCGTCGGCATCGCGCATACCGGGGCCCGGCGGCGGATTGGTGATCGCGTTATAGCTCTTGCCGGTGAGCGGGTTGGTCCAGCGCGCAGTCAGACGCTTGACCAGCGTGTCCCGATCGACGCCGAAAAGAACGACCGCGTCGAGCGCGAGTCCCTTGCTATCCAACAGGGCGTCAAACGCCTCGGCTTGGGCCACCGTACGCGGAAAACCGTCCATGATGAATCCGCGCGGCGATTTTTCGACTTCGCCTTCGATCATCTTGAGGATCAGCTCGTCGGGAACCAGCTCGCCGTGCCGCATGAATCCTTCGGCCAATCTACCGAGGTCGGAACCCGCGACGCGATGGTCCCGGAGAATGTCACCGGTAGAGATATGTCTTGCGCCAAAGCGTTTCGTCAGCAGTTTCGACTGCGTGCCTTTGCCCGCGCCGGGCGGTCCCAAGAATATGAGCCGCATTACCTTTTAATGAAACCGCGGTAGTCGCGCATCGCAAGGCGAGCTTCGATCTGCGTGATGGTATCGAGCGCGACGCCGACGACGATCAGCAGCGACGTCGAACCCAGGTAGAACGTCGTGACCGAGAGCCCGCGCTGCAGCATCCCGGGCAGCACCGCGAGCAAGCCTAAATAGATGGCGGCGGCGGTCGTGATCCGGATCAGAATGCGGTTGATATAATCAACCGTGGGCTGCCCCGGCCGAATGCCGGGAATGAACGAGCCGCTCTTTTTGAGATTGTCCGCGATGTCTTTCGTGTTGAGCACCACCGCGCTGTAAAAGAACGTGAAGACGACGACCAGGATGAAATACACCAGGTTGTACAGCCACGAGTTTGGGCTAAAGTTCAGCGTCACCCAGTTGGAAACCGCGCCCAGGAAATTGTGGGCTACGACGCCGCCGCGATTGAACCACGACAACGCTTGCTGCGGCAAGAGCAGCAGCGAGATCGCAAAGATGATCGAGATGACGCCCGCGTTGTTCAAACGCAGCGGAATGTATGTAGACCGGCCCGCGAACATCTTCCGCCCGACGACGCGGCGGGCCTGCTGCACCGGAATGCGCCGCTGCCCTTGGTAGAGGAAGACGATCGACACGATCACCAGGATCGCGATCACGATATAGATCAGCAGGTTGGCAAGGCTTTCGCCACCCTTGGTGGTCGATGCGTACGTCTGAACCACATACTGCGGATAGCGAAGCACGATGCCGATGAAGATAATAAGCGAAACGCCGTTGCCGATGCCTTTGTCGGTAATCTGTTCGCCCAGCCACATCAGGAAAAGCGTTCCACCCACCATCGCGACCACGGCATACAACTCGAACCAGATGCTGTCGTCATAGAACACGTGGTTGGCGTGCATCATGTTGGCCATGAAAAAGGCCTGCGCGGTTCCGAGCACGATCGTCAGCCAGCGCGTGTACCGGCCGATCTTCTTGCGGCCTTCCTCGCCGCCTTTCTTCGCAAGCTCTTCGAGCTGCGGCAGCACGACGGTCATCAGTTGCATGATGATCGATGCGTTGATGTAGGGCGTGATCCCCATCGCGATCACCGAGAGTTTTTGCAGCGCGCCGCCCGAAAGGAAGCCGAGCAGGTTGTAAAAGACGCCCTGCTGCAGCAAGTTATTCCAGACTTTATCGTTCACGTCCGGTATCTGAACGTGAATCATGAACACGAACAGCGCGAACGCGCCCAGCACGAACATCACCCGCTTCCGGATATCCGGAACGAGGAGCGCCGCGCGCAGGTTATTCAGCAATGAGTTTCTCTATCGTCGCCCCGGCGGCTTCGAGCGCTTCTTTCGCTGTGCTCGAAAACAGCACGTCGCGGAAACGCAGTCCGCCCGGAAGCGACTTGCCCGGTTTGCTCCCGCCCAAAATTTTCACGCCGTCGCCGATCGCTCGTATCTTCTTGGCGACCTTGAGCGTTTGCGGCGAGATTTCAACGGCCGGATCCCAGTCCGCCAAATCGGCCAAGTTGACGACCGTGTAGCGAACCCGGAAATGTCCGATGTCGCGCGCTTTTTGCGAATACCCGCGCCGGTGAGGTAGGCGCCGCTGCCACGGCGTCTGGCCGCCTTCGAATGCCGGACCTTTTCCGCCGCCTGAGCGAACCGTTTGCCCTTTGCCGCCTTCGCCGCCGGTTTTGACCATGCCCGAACCGTGGCCGCGTCCGACGCGCGTGCGTTTAGGCCGGCTGCCTTTAGCCGGGCGAACTGCTCCGAGCGTCAATCCGCCGGCGCGCTGCGTAACGATCGCAGCTGCCGGTGCGCTGCGCGGCGCCTTGGCGACGGTCGTTTTGGCGGGCGCGCTTTTCTTGGCCGCGCTCGCCTTACCGGTCGTTTTTCTTGTTGATGTTTTTTTGCGTTCAGCCATGACGTGCTCTATGCAGCGGACGAGCCGTTCGAGGGTTTGCCGCGCAGTGCGCGGGCCTGCTCGAACGTCTTGAGAGAGCGCAAGCCTTCGATCGTCGCGTATACCACGTTGATCGGGTTGTTGCTGCCCAGTGATTTGGTAACGATGTCGTGGATGCCGGCGAGCTCGAGGACCGCGCGCATCGGACCGCCGGCGATAACGCCGGTTCCGGGCGCAGCCGGTTTTAGAAGCACGTTGGCCGCGCCGATTCGCTGGTTGACCTGATGCGGAATCGTGCGCTCGACCATCGGCACGGTGATGAGGTTTTTCTTGGCGGCTTCGACGGCTTTGCGAATCGCTTCGGGAACTTCGCCCGCTTTCCCGATTGCGAATCCGACCTTGCCTTTGCGATCGCCGACGACGACGAGCGCGCTGAAGCTGAAACGCTTACCGCCTTTGACGACCTTCGCGACGCGATTGATCCGGACGACCGTTTCATCGAACCCGCTGTTGTCGCGGTCGCGGCCTCCGCTGCGATACTGCATTAAAACTCCAATCCGGCTTGGCGCGCCGCATCCGCGAGCGCCTTGACGCGTCCGTGGTATTTCAAACCGCTTCGGTCGAAAACGACGCGGGTAATGCCGGCCTGCTTGGCTTTGCTCGCGATGGCTTGGCCGATCTTCTCCGCCGCTGCGAGATTGGTCGTCGATTTCAAGTCCGCACGCACATCTTTTTCACGCGTGGAAGCTGCCACCAGTGTGCGGCCTTGCGAGTCGTCGACAACGGTAGCGTAAATATGATGCAAGGTGCGCCTCACCAGCAGGCGCGGACGCTCCGCGCTTCCGGAGACTTTTTGGCGAAGCCGCGCGTGGCGCACGCGCCGGCCCTGCTCGCGAGAGGAAACGCGCATTATGCCTTAGCCGCCTTGCCGGCCTTGCCGAGCTTCTTGCGAACGTATTCGCCTTCATAGCGAATGCCTTTGCCCTTGTAAGGTTCGGGCGGACGAAGGTCCCGAATCTCCGCGGCGACTTGACCGACCTGTTGTTTGTCGATTCCCTCGACGTGAATTTTCGTTGTGCCTTCCACCGTCAGCGAAACGCCCTTGGGAGGCTGATAACTGACGGGATGCGATAAGCCAAGCGTAAGGTTAATCTTTTCGCCCGACTTGGCGGCGCGATAGCCCACGCCTTGGATCTCCAAGCTCTTGCGGAAGCCTTTGCTGACGCCTTCGACCATGTTGTTTAACAGCGTGCGCGTCAAACCGTGTGCGGCGCGGTGCGGTTTTTCGTTGCCGGTGCGCTCGACGACTACCTTACCGTCGTCTACGCGAACCGCGACGTGATGCATCGTGCGCTGCTTCAGCTCGCCTTTAGGACCTTTGACGTGCACGACATCGCCGGCGACGTCTACGGTGACGCCGCTCGGTACGACAATTGCGAGTTTTCCAATACGTGACATTATTGCGTTACCATACGTAAGCGAGGACTTCGCCCCCGCAGCCTTCTTTTTTGGCGCGGCGGCCTGACATGATGCCGCGCGAGGTCGACATGATCACGAGGCCGAGGCCGCCCAGCACGCGGGGAATTTCAGTCTTGTTCGTGTACACGCGCAAGCCCGGGCGCGAGATGCGCCGCAAGCCCGTAATGATCTTCTCTTTGTTCGGGCCGTACTTGAGTTTGAGCCGCAGCGTGCCCTGCGGACCTTCGTTCAAGCGCTCGTACTCGTTGATGAAGCCCTCGTCTTTGAGAATTTGGGCTACCGCGACCTTCGTGCGCGACGCGGGAATATCCACAATATCGTGATTGGCGGTATTCGCATTGCGAATCCGGGTCAGCATGTCGGCGATCGGATCGGTTATAACAGACATATGTTCACCACGACGCCTTGGTGATGCCGGGAATGTTGCCCTTATGCGCGTTTTCACGGAAGCAAATGCGGCATAGGCCGAACTTGCGGTAAAAACCGCGCGGACGGCCGCAGAGCTCGCACCGGTTGTGCGCGCGCACTTTGAACTTCGGTTTGCGTTTCGATTTTTCGATTAAGGCGGTTTTAGCCAATTGTGCTTCCCTTATTTACCCTTACGCTCCGGCGGTTCGCTGAAGCGGCAGACCCATCGCAGTGAGAAATTCCGTGGCCTCTTCGTCATTCTTGGCCGTCGTTACGATGACGATGTCCATTCCGCGCATCTTGTCGACCTTGTCGTAATTGATCTCCGGGAACACGATCTGCTCGCGCAGTCCCATGTTGTAGTTTCCGCGGCCGTCGAACGACTTGCGCGACAGTCCGCGAAAATCCCGAATACGGGGCAGGACGACGTTGAAGAGCTTGTCGAGAAAAACGTACATCCGCTCGCCGCGCAGCGTTACTTTAGCGGCGATGTTCGTGCCCTCGCGCAGCTTGAACGCCGCAATCGACTTCTTGGCCTTTGCGATCACCGGCTTTTGGCCGCTGATGGCTTGGAGCTCCGAAACGGCTAAGTCAAGCGCCTTCGGGTTGGAAATCGCTTCGCTGACGCTCATGTTGATAACAACTTTGTCCAACTTCGGAATCTGGTGCGGATTCTTGTAGCCGAACCGATCCCGCAGCTGTTTGCGGACGTCTTTCTCGTACTTTTCTTTCAGCCGCGCGGTCATGCCTTACGCTCCTTGACCGGCAGGCGCGCGGGCTCGCCGCACTTTGCGCAAACGCGCTTGGTGCCTTCGGCCGTTTCGTGATGGCGCAGGCGCGTCGGCCGCTTGCATTTCTCGCAAACATATTGGAGCGCGCTGATCGGCAGCGGCGCTTCCTTTTCAAGGATGCCGCCCGACTGGGTCGAGCCGCCCATATTTTGCTGTTGCGGAGCGCCGGGCTTCGTGTGCCGCTTGACGATATTCAAACCCTCAACCGTAGCCATGCCGTCACGCGGAAAAATCGCCTTGACGATGCCGCGCTTGCCGCGCTCTTTGCCGCGCCGGATCAAAACGGTATCACCCCTCACAATATTTCGCATCACAGCACCTCGGGCGCGAGCGACGCGATCTTCAAAAAGCCGCGATCGCGCAATTCGCGCATCACCGGTCCGAATACACGAGTGCCGCGCGGATCGAGATCTTTTTCGCCCTTGAGCACGACGCACGCGTTGTCGTCGCACTTCACCACCGAGCCGTCCGGACGGCGAATCGGCGCCGATGTGCGCACGACGACGGCTTGCACGACTTGGCCTTTCTTCACCGCCGCGCCGGGAATGGCGCTTTTGACCGTTCCGACGATCACGTCGCCGACGCGGGCATAGGGATGGCGGCTGCCGCCCTGCACGTGAATGCAAAGAAGCTCGCGCGCTCCCGAATTGTCGGCAACTTTCAGCCGCGTCTCTTGTTGGATCATCTAACCGGCGTTCCGCGCTGCACGCTGCGCCGCCCCCATGGGCAAAGCCCACGGGGTCCCCCAAACCTGCCACTATTTTGCACGTTCAATTATCTCCACAAGGCGCCAGCGTTTGTCGCGCGACAACGGGCGCGCTTCAGCGATTCGCACCGTGTCGCCGGTCTTCGCTTCGTTTTTCTCGTCGTGAGCTTTGAACTTCACAGACTTGCGCACGATTTTTCCGTAGACAGGATGAGCGACGCGAGTTTCGGACAGCACGACGATTGTCTTGTCCATTTTGTCGGACACGACGCGGCCTTGCTTCAAACGCCGTTTATGACGCTGATCAACCGGCATTCTTGACCTCCCGCAGACGCTTCTCCGAAATGACCGTGTGTATTTGCGCATAAGCGCGGCGCATAGCGCGCACCTTGCTGAAATCCGACAAATGCCCCGTGCGCAACGCAAAACGCAGGTTGAAGAGCTCTTCCTTCGTTTCGCGAGATTTCGATTGCAGTTCGGGGATCGTCAAACCGCGCAGTTCCGCGAGCTGGTTGCCCTTCATGCCTGCGCCTCCTCACGAGTGATCAGCTTGGTGCGGATCGGCAATTTGGAAGCGGCCAGCTGCAGAGCGCGCTTCGCGACGTCGGGCTCGACGCCTGAGAGCTCGAACAGCACACGGCCCGGAAGGACCACCGCGACCCAAAACTCGGGATTGCCTTTGCCGGCGCCCATGCGCACCTCAGCCGGCTTCTTCGTTACCGATTTGTCGGGAAAAACTTTGATCCAAACCTTGCCGCCGCGTTTGATGTGCCGCGTCATCGCGATACGTGCAGCTTCGATTTGACGGTTGGTGAGCCAGCACGGTTCCAACGCCTGCAAACCGGTCTCGCCGAACGTCAGCGAATTGCCGCGCATCGCGCGACCCTTCATGCGGCCGCGATGAACCTTCCGCCACTTTACGCGTTTTGGTGTCAGCATTACTCAACCGGTCCTTCCGGCGGCGCAGCCTCTTCGGCGGGCGATTCTTCGACGGCAGCGTGAGGTTCCGGAGCAGCCATTTCAGGCGGCGGGGTTTCGGAAGCATTGATTTCCGGAGTGACGGTTTCTTCCGCAACGACGGATTCGTCGGGAACGATCAGTTGCGCTTCGGCGACATCGGGAACGATCAGTTGCGCTTCGGCGACATCGGGAACCGGATAATCCGAAACGGGTTCGGCGGCAATCTCGGTGCGCGCCGCCGGACGCCGGGCACGGCCTCCGCGTTCCCGGCGCTGCGGGAATTGCGGACCGCGCGCCGATTCGGGTCCGCGCGCGTGCTCGGGCAGCACCTCGCCGCGATAAATCCAAACCTTGACGCCGATGCGGCCGAAGGTCGTAAACGCTTCGACGTGCGCGTAGTCGATGTCGGCGCGCAGCGTGTGCAGCGGAACCTTACCGTCATGATTGCGCTCGGTGCGCGCGATTTCGGCGCCGCCGAGGCGGCCTGAAACTTGCACTTTGATACCGCGGGCGCCGGCGCGCATGGTGCGCATGATCGCCTGCTTCATCGCGCGTCTGAACGCGATGCGTTTTTCGAGCTGATCGACGATATTCTGGCCCACGAGCCGCGCATCCAATTCGGGATGCTTGATCTCCATGACGTTGACTTGTACGGTCTTGCCCGTCAGCGTTTCCAAGCCCTTACGAATCTCTTCGATTCCGACGCCGCGCTTGCCGATGATGATACCGGGCTTAGCGGTATTAACAATCACGCGCGTTTGATTGGAGCGCCGTTCGATCTCGATCTTGCTTATCGCCGCCGGACGCGTCCAGCGCGCGAAATACTTACGAATCTTGACGTCCTCGTGCAGCCAAGCGCGGTAGTGTTTTTTCTCGAACCAGCGGCTGTCCCACGTGCGCGTGATACCTAAGCGCAAGCCGATGGGGTGAATTTTTTGTCCCATGTTTATGCTCGCGCTCCCGCTTTAGCAGTTTTCTTCTTGCGCGCCGGCGCCTTACGCGCCGGAGCTTTGCGCCGGGCGGGCGCTTTTGCCGCGGCCGCGGGTTCGGCAGCCTTGCGCGCGCGCGCCTGTTTCGAAGCCGGTTTCTCGGCGACGGCCACGGTTACGTGCGAAAGGCGTTTACGCTTGAAATTCGCGCGGCCTTGGGCGCGCGGATCTAAACGTTTGGTAAACCCGCCTCCCGGGCCGCCGTCGACCATGATGCGCGACACGAACAGGTCGTCGACGTTCATGTCGTGATTGTTCTCGGCGTTCGCAACGGCGCTGCGCAACAGTTTTTCAATCGGCTCCGCGGCGAATACGCCGGCAAATTTCAAAAGGACGAGCGCCTCTTTGACGCTCTTCCCGCGAATGGCATCCGCGACGCGGCGCAGCTTGCGCGGCCCCATGCGGGCGAATTTCAAGTGCGCGACAGCCTCGCTGCGTTCGTTGGATCGGTTCATGCGCTCGCCGCCGGTGCCGGTGCAGCTGCGGGAACGGGGCCGGCCGCAGCGGCCGCCGCCGCCTTCAAGGCCGATTTCTCACCACTGTGTGCGCGGAAAATACGCGTTGGCGCGAATTCGCCCAATTTATGCCCGACCATGTTCTCCGTGACGAAAACCGGTATGTGGGCCTTGCCGTTATGCACGCCGATCGTGTGGCCAACCATAGCCGGAACGATCGTCGACGCGCGGCTCCACGTGCGCACGACGCGCTTCTCGCGGCGCTCGTTCATGGCTTCAATCTTCTTCAGCAAATGGTCCGCTACGTACGGACCTTTTTTCAGGCTGCGTCCCATTACTTCGCTCCGCGCTTTCTGACGATCATCTTGGAAGTGCGTTTGTTGCGCCGCGTCTTTTTGCCCATCGTCATCTGCCCCCACGGCGTTGTGGGCGGCCGTCCCGACGTCGACCGCGCCTCGCCGCCGCCGTGCGGGTGATCGACCGGGTTCATCGCGATACCGCGCACCGTCGGCCGAACGCCGCGATGACGCTGCCGGCCGGCTTTGCCGATGATCTCGTTCTCGTGTTCGAGATTTCCGAGCTGCCCGACGGTCGCGCGGCAGAGTGCCAGCACTTGACGCACTTCGCCCGAAGGCATACGCACTTGCGCGTACTCCGTTTCCTTGGCCATCAGTTGCGCGGCGCCGCCGGCGCTGCGCACGAGCTTTCCGCCCTGACCCGGACGCAGCTCGATGTTATGAATCACCGTGCCGACCGGAATATTTTTGAGCGGCAAACAGTTGCCGTTTTTGATGTCGGCGTTCGGGCCGGACTCCACGATGTCTCCGACTTTCAAGCCTGCGGGCGCCAGGATGTAGCGTTTTTCGCCGTCACGGTAGTTGATGAGCGCAATCCGCGCCGATCGATTGGGATCGTATTCGAGCGTCGCGACTTTTCCGGGAATGGCGTCCTTCATGCGCTTGAAGTCGATGATGCGGTACATCTTGCGCGTGCCGCCGCCTTTGTGGCGCACGGTAATGTGACCGTTGAAATTCCGGCCGGAATGCTTCTTGCGAACTTCGACGAGCGACTTCTCCGGCGCCACCTTTGAAAGGTCGGAAAAATCCATCGTCGTCATGAATCGCTTGCCTGCGCTGGTCGCTTTGTACTTTTTTACCGGCACTGCTTATGCGTCCCTTACTGTTCGAAGTAGTTGACGCCGCCCAGTTCGATCTTCTGGCCGGCCTTCAACGTCACGATGGCTTTTTTGTAATCTTTGGTGCGGCCTTGAGTCCGCAGGCCGCGGCGCGCGAAATTACGGCGTTTCCCGCCGACGTTCACGGTATTTACTTTAATCACGTTCACTTTGAAAATTTCTTCGACCGCGTGCCGGATCTGCATCTTGGTCGCGTCGGGATGCACCGTAAAGCTATATTGATGGCCCAGCGCTTCAGCCATGGATTTTTCGGAGATCCGCGGAGCAATGATGACGTCGCGCGCTTCCATTATTTTGCTCCCAGGGTGCCGAGCAGTTCGGCGTAGGCTTCGGTGGTGAAAACCAGCCGGTTGAAGCGCAGCACATCTTTCACGTCGAGCGCTCCCGTGTTTGTGATTCCGACTTTTTTGAGATTGCGGCTGACGCGCTCCATCGCCACCGCGGCGCGTTCGTCCCGGCCGTGCACGAGCAGCGTGCTGGCGGCCTTCTTGGCTGCCTTTGCTCCGCCAAAGAGCAGGTTCGCGAACTCCGCGGTCTTTGAAAGGTTGAAGTTTCCGGCTTCGAGCACCGTCACCGCGCCGTTACGAAAACGATCCGCCAGCGCAGCGATAAATGCCGCGCGGCGCTCTTTCTTGTTGAGATCGCTCACATAGCTGCGCGGCTGCGGACCAAAAACCACCCCGCCATGACGCCATTGCGGCGAACGGATCGAACCTTGGCGCGCCCGCCCGGTGCCTTTTTGGCGCCACGGCTTGCGGCCGCCGCCGCTCACTTCGTCCCGTTTCTTGGTCGAGCCCGTGCCCGCGCGCGGATTCGCGAGCTCGCGAAAGACTGCGCGGAAGATCGCATGCTGTTTGTCGCCGTACTCGCGTCCGAGAATCTCAGGAACCGGCTCTTCGCGCACGACCTTGCCGTTGAGATCGATAACCGACGGCATCAGGGCGCCGCTTTCTGCTTCGTGGTTCTGCTCACGAGCACCAGCGAATTCTTCGGTCCCGGAACCGGCCCGCGGACCAGCAACAGATTCCGTTCGGCATCGGTGCGCACGATTTCCAAATTTTGGTGGGTGGTGCGGTCAACTCCGTAATGACCGGGCCGGCGGCTTCCCTTGACGGTGCGCCCGGCGTTCGTGTCGCCGTTCGAAGCCGGCTGGCGATGAATCATCGAGCCGTGACTCGCTCCGCCGCCGCGAAAATTGTGCCGTTTGATTCCCCCCGCGAACCCGTGGCCTTTGGAAATGCCGACGACGTCCACGCGGTCTCCGGCTTCAAACTCCGAAACCGTAATCGTTTGCCCGGCTTCTACGCCCTCTATGTCGTCGCGAAATTCGCGCGTCCAGCGGCGCGGTTCTGCGTCGGCCTTCTTATAATGTCCGGCCATGGCGCGATTCACGCGGGACTTCTTCACGTCGCCGAATGCCAGCGCGACAGCTTCGTAGCCGTGCGTCTCTTTCGACCGGCGCTCCACGACGGTGCACGGGCCTGCGGCAATCACCGTAACCGGCACGTAACGGCCGTCATCGGTGAACACGCTCGTCATCCCAACCTTGCGGCCAAGGATGTTCTTCATTACTCTTTAGTCTCCACGGACCCAGGCGTACTGTTTTAATTCCCTGCCGGCGCGCAAAAACGAGCCGCCGGCGTGGGCAACCTCGGCATAGTAACAGGTGTCGCGACCCTCGTCAAGCAGAAAGGCCCGCGCGCGTGAATTCGGCTTACGAAAAGGCGCTCAAGCCCGTGATCGCTTCGCCGAGAATCAAGGTGTGGATTTCGTTGGTACCCTCGTACGTAAACACCGATTCCAGGTTGTTCATGTGCCGGATGACGGGATACTCGAGCGTCACGCCGTTGGCCCCAAGAATGCTGCGCGCCTCACGCGCGATATGCAGGGCCTCGCGCACGTTATTGAGCTTTCCGAAACTGATGTGGCTGGGATGCGCGCGGCCGGCGTCCTTCATCCGTCCGATGTGGAGCGCTAGGAGCGTGCCCTTGTTCAATTCCAGTAACATTTCGACGAGCTTTTGCTGCGTCAGCTGAAAACCGCCAATCGCCCGTCCGAACTGCCGGCGCGTCTTAGCGTACTCGAGAGCGGTCTCATAGCAGCTGCGGGCCGCACCCATCGCGCCCCACAGCACGCCATAGCGCGCCTCGGTCAGGCAAGCGAGCGGACCGCGCAACCCGCGCACGTCGGGAAAGACCGCATCTGCGGGCACGCGGCAGTTTTCGAAAACGAGTTCCGATGTTACCGACGCCCGCAGCGAGAGCTTCCGCTCGATCGGATGCGTCGAAAAACCTTTGGTCTTGGCCGGAACCAGAAATCCGCGGATGTCTTCATCGGTTTGCGCCCACACGACCGCCACGTCCGCGATGCCGCCATTGGTAATCCAGGCCTTGGTTCCGTCGACCACCCAATCCGATCCGTCGCGGCGCGCGCTGGCGCGAATGCCCGAAGGGTCGCTGCCGAAATCGGGTTCGGTCAGCCCGAAGCAGCCGACAAGCTCGCCCGTCGCCATCCGCGGAAGCCATGCGTTCTTTTGTTCTTGGGTCCCCCAGCGCCAGATCGAAAACATTGCGAGCGAGCCTTGCACCGAAGCGAAGCTTCGCACGCCCGAATCGCCGGCTTCCAGTTCCATGCACGCCAAACCGTACGAGACAGCGCTGGCGCCCGGACAGCCGTAGCCCTGCAGATGCATGCCGAGCACGCCGAGCTTCCCGAGCTCGCGCGCGAGGTCGCGCGGAAACGTGTGGCTCTCGAACCACTGCGCGATATCGGGCAGAATGCGGTCGCGCACGAACGTGCGCACCGTGTCGCGAATCATCCGCTCTTCGTCATCGAGCAGCGAGCCGAGGTCGAGAAAATCTAGCGCGTCGGGCGTCAACGCTTCAGGACGCGCGCGATCTTGTCAAAGAGCGCTTCGATCGAGCGCTCTTGCTGATCTTCCAAACGCCGCCACAACATCCGGCCTTCGGTATCGCTCAGCGATGCGTCGATGCGATGCTGCACCGTGGTCTTTTTGGCGTCGCCGCTTAGATAAAAGCCGTGCACGCCGTCAAAGCCGTCGTTTTGAATGCGCCAAACGATTCTCTCCTCCGGCACAACCTCTTCGAGAATAGCGTGGAAGCCGTTATGCCATTCCTCCGTGCGGCCGGGAACCATCGGTCCCGGAGAACGCATGAAGGGCTGCGCCGCGAACGGCCAGATGATGTCGTTGGACGTCCCCATGTCAACGAACAGCTGGAAAATGCGCCGCCGCGTCCCGGAAAATGTGCGCTCGCGAACCTCGTGCAGCGGAATCGGCATGGGCCTTGGGTTCGCCAGGCCCGCCTGCTTGTCCGCGCGGAGCGCGGAGGGTTAGGCCTTGAGTTCGATGTCCACGCCGGCCGGAAGGTCGAGATGCATGAGCGCATCCATAGTCTTCGGCGAGGCTTGCAGAATGTCGATGAGCCGCTTATGCGTGCGCATCTCGAAGTGCTCGCGCGACTTCTTGTCTACATGGGGCGAACGGTTCACGCAAAAGCGGTTGATCTCGGTCGGCAGCGGCACCGGGCCGCTGACGAAAGCGCCGGTGCGCTTTGCCGTGTCGACGATCCGCTCTGCCGATTGATCGAGCACGCGATGGTCGTATGCTTTGAGACGGATGCGGATCTTCTGTTTGGCCATTATTCCGAAACCGAGATAACGACGCCGGCGCCGACCGTCCGGCCGCCCTCACGGATTGCAAAACGCAACCCTTCCTCGCAAGCGATCGGCGTGATCAGTTCGACGTCCATCGCAATGTTGTCGCCGGGCATGACCATCTCGACGCCCTCGGGCAGCTTGATGGTTCCGGTAACGTCGGTCGTACGGAAATAAAACTGCGGCCGGTAGTTCGCAAAGAACGGCGTGTGGCGTCCGCCCTCTTCTTTTGAGAGGACGTACACTTCGGCTTTGAATTTCTTGTGCGGCTTGATCGAGCCGGGTTTTGCAAGCACTTGCCCGCGCTCGATGTCGGTGCGATCGATACCGCGCAGCAGCACGCCGATGTTGTCGCCGGCGATGCCGATGTCGAGAAGTTTGCGGAACATCTCGATGCCGGTCACGACGGTCTTACGCGTCGCTTCTTGCAGTCCGACAATCTCGATCTCTTCGCCGACCTTGACCTGTCCGCGCTCCACGCGGCCCGTGCCCACCGTACCGCGGCCCGTGATCGTGAATACGTCTTCGACCGGCATGAGGAACGGCTTGTCGGTTTCGCGGACCGGATCGGGAATGTACTCGTCAACGGTATCCATCAATTTGAAGATGGGATCCGTATCGGGTTCGCCGCGTTTGCCCGACGAGTTCAGCGCCTTTAACGCCGAACCGCGGATGATCGGCGTCGTGTCGCCGGGGTACTCGTACTTGTTGAGCAGCTCGCGAATTTCGAGCTCGACCAGCTCGAGGAGCTCCTCGTCGTCGACCATATCGACTTTGTTCAAGAAGACCACGATATTCGGAACGCCGACTTGGCGCATCAGCAAAATGTGCTCGCGCGTTTGCGGCATCGGGCCGTCGCTTGCCGAGACGACCAGAATCGCGCCGTCCATCTGCGCCGCGCCGGTAATCATGTTCTTGATGTAGTCGGCGTGGCCCGGACAGTCGACGTGAGCGTAATGGCGCTTCTTCGTTTCGTACTCTTGATGCGAAATCGCAATGGTAATTCCGCGCTCTCTTTCCTCGGGCGCGTTATCGATGTCGTCGACGGTACGCTTCGCGATATTCGGGTTCTCGGTAGCGAGGCAATTGATGATTGCCGCGGTAAGGGTCGTCTTACCGTGGTCGACGTGCCCCGTCGTGCCGATGTTGACGTGCGGTTTGTTCCGCTCGAATTTTGCCTTCGCCATTTTTTAAGTCGTCTTCCTCATTTAACTCTAGTGTTTTGCAATCGTGTCACTTAGGCGGCAGAGCTTTTTTTGCCCGCAGCCTTAGCCACGATCTCCTCTTCGATGGATTTCGGGGCTTTCTCATAACGGGCGAACTCCATCGTATAGGTCGCCCGCCCTTGCGTTGCCGACCGCATGTCGGTCGCGTAGCCGAACATCTCGGACAGCGGCACGTTGGCCGTGATGATCTGCGCGCCGCCCGGCGCTTCCTCCGTAGCGAGGATCATGCCGCGCCGGCGATTCAGGTCGCCCGTGATCGCGCCCATGTAATCTTTGGGCGTGGTCACTTCGACCTTCATGATCGGCTCGAGCAAAATCGGTCCCGATGCACGATTGGCTTCCTTGAATCCCATCGACGCGGCAATCTTGAACGCTATCTCGGACGAGTCCACGTCGTGGTACTTGCCGTCGAAAGCGGTCGCCTTAAAATCCATGACCGGATAGCCTGCGAGCACGCCGCTCTGCGACGCCTCTTTGATGCCTTCCTGGACTGCCTTGGCATACTCCTTCGGAACCTTGCCGCCTACGATTTTCCATTCGAAGATGAAGCCGGTGCCCGGTTCCTGCGGTTCGACGCGCAGCCAGATGTCGCCGAACTGGCCTTTGCCGCCGGACTGGCGTATAAATTTCCCTTCCTTTTCAACCGTCTTCGTGATCGCTTCTTTGTAGGCGACCTGCGGTTTGCCGACGTTCGCGTCAACCTTGAACTCGCGCAGCAGGCGATCCAGGATGATCTCTAGGTGGAGCTCACCCATTCCGGAGATGATCGTTTGCTGCGTCTCTTCGTCGGTGCGCATCTTAAAGGTCGGATCTTCTTGCGCCAAACGGGTCAGCGCGGTGCCGAGCTTGTCCTGATCGCCTTTAGTCTTCGGCTCGATGGCCTGCGAAATCACCGGTTCCGGGAACGTGATCGATTCTAGCGCTATCGGATGCTTCTCGTCGCACAGCGTGTCGCCGGTGCGCGTGTCGGTCAGCCCGACCGCAGCGGCAATGTCGCCCGCGCCGATTGCATCGATGTCTTCGCGATGGTTCGCGTGCATGCGCAGAATGCGGCCGATGCGCTCTTTCTGTTCCGAACGCGGATTATAGACGTACGAACCCTTGTTCAAGGCCCCGCTGTAGACGCGAAAGTACGTCAGGTTGCCGTACGGGTCGGTGGCAATCTTGAAGGCCAACGCGCAGAACGGTTCGCTGTCGTCGGCCTTGCGGCGAATCTCTTCACCCGTCTCCGGATCCTTGCCGACGATCGGTTTGGCTTCCAACGGCGAGGGAAGATAATCGACGATGGCGTCCAGGAGCGCTTGCACGCCTTTGTTCTTTAATGCGGAGCCGCACAGCATCGGCAGCACGCTGCCATCGATCGTCGCTTTGCGCAGCGCCGTCTTCATGCGATCGATTGGGAGCTCTTCCCCCGCCACGAACATCTCGAGCAGGTGTTCATCTTCGCTGGCGATGTTCTCGATCAGATTCTGACGCCAGCGCTGCGCCACCTCACGCAAGTCGCCCTCAAGATCGTGTTGTTCCATCACCGAGCCCAGATCGTCGGTGTAGAGAATCTTCTTCATCGTGAACAGGTCGACGACGCCTTGAAAATTACCCTCAGCACCGATCGGTATCTGAATCGGGGTCGCGTTTGCGCCCAGCCGTTCTTTGATCTTGTCGACCGCGTTGAAGAAATCGGCGCCGACTCGGTCCATCTTGTTCACGAAGATGATCCGCGGCACGCGGTACTTGTTGGCTTGCCGCCAAACGGTTTCCGACTGCGGCTGCACTGCGGCGACCGAATCGAAGAGCGCGACCAATCCGTCGAGCACGCGCAGCGAACGCTCAACTTCGACTGTGAAATCCACGTGCCCAGGCGTATCGATGATGTTGATGCGCGTATCGCGCCACGTGCAGGCCGTAGCGGCCGACGTGATCGTGATGCCGCGCTCTTGCTCTTGAACCATCCAGTCCATCGTCGCGGCGCCGTCGTGCACTTCGCCGATCTTATGCGTGCGGCCGGTGTAAAAAAGAATACGCTCGGTGCACGTCGTTTTGCCGGCGTCGATGTGGGCTGCAATACCGATGTTGCGTGTCCGCTCGAGCGGATATTCGCGATTGAGGGCCATCGCGATTACCAGCGATAATGCGCGAAGGCTTTGTTGGCCTCAGCCATCTTGTGCGTATCCTCGCGTTTTTTGATGGTCGCGCCCTGATTGTTGGCGGCGTCCATCAGTTCGCCCGCGAGTTTCTCTTCCATTGAATGGCCGGCGCGCGAGCGCGCGAAACCGATCAGCCAGCGCATCGCCATCGCCTGCCGGCGATCCGGACGCACTTCCATCGGCACCTGATAGGTCGCACCGCCGACGCGGCGCGGACGCACTTCGACCAGCGGCATCGCGTTGCTCAAAGCTTGTGAGAAAATGTCCATCGGATCGCGGCCGGTCTTCTCGGCGACGATGTCGAGCGCGCGGTAAGCGATGCGCTCGGCCAATGACTTTTTGCCGCGCAGCATGATCTTATTAATGAAGCGCGCGAGCACTTTCGAGTTGTGGCGCGGGTCGGGCAGAATTTGGCGCTTGGGCGCCGGACCTTTACGTGGCACGGCCTACTTCTTTGCGGTGCGCTTGGCGCCGTATTTCGAGCGGCC
>PLLF01000033.1 GCA_003140855.1 Vulcanimicrobiota bacterium | reverse complement strand
AGCGGCGTGCGCAGCTCGTGCGAAACGTTCGAAAGAAATTCCTGGCGCGTTCGTTCAAGCGCTAGCCGCTCGGTTTGATCTTCCGCGATAATGAGCGCACCCGATATTTCTCCAGGTTCTTCATCGGCACCGCGCGCGATCGTGAGCGGGTAGACTGAAACCGCATAGCTCCGATCCGTGCGTTTTCCGGTGACAATGAGCGGCGTAGCAGCCGCGGCTTCGCCTGCGAGCACCGCGTCTACCCGCCGCTCGAGATCGATCGAAGGGATGGTTTCGATCAGATGCAGACCCTTGGCGCGCGCGCGGTCGAAACCGAAGATTGCGGCTGCCGCGCGATTTGCAAACCGCAAACGTTTGGTTCGGCGCAACATGATGACGCCCAGCGGCAGCGCGCGAACGAGCGCATCAAAACGATCGTCATGCCGTGTTTCGTCGCGCTCGTCACGATCCGGCTGCGGTTCGGGCGATACGCGCGATCGTCTGAACCAGCGAATGACGTCTACTCCTTGAAGATGTAGCCGCGGCTGCGCACGGTTACGATATGCCGCGGGCTGCGCGCATCTTCTTCAATTTTTTCACGCAGCCAGCGCACGTGCACGCTGACGGTCTGCTGTTCGCCTTCGAAATCGTAGCCCCATACCTTATCAAGCAATGTCTGGCGCGTGACCACGCGTCCATGATTTTCCATCAATACGCGCAGCAGCGCAAATTCTTTGGGCGCCACCGCTACTTCTTTTCCGCGGACGGTCACGTGCTGGCGAGACGGATCGAGAACGATTCCGCCTAGCACTATTGCCTGATCGCGATCCGATTTGGCTGGCGTCGGCCGGCGCAGACGCGCTTTTACGCGCGCCAAGAATTCGTGCAGCGCAAACGGCTTGGTAACGTAATCGTCGGCTCCCAGCTCGAGCGCGAGGACCTTGTCGATTTCTTGATCCTTTGCGGTCAGCATGATGATCGGCACCGAGCTCGTTTTGCGAATCTCTTTGCACGCTTCCATGCCGTCGAGCACCGGCAGCATGATGTCGAGTACGATCAGGTCCGGCTCTTCGTTTTGCGCCATAGCGATAGCGCTGCGCCCGTCGCTGGCGGTGACGACTTCATAACCGCTGCGCTCGAGGTTGTAGCGCAGCGTCTGCAAGATCGCCGCCTCGTCGTCAACGACGAGGATTTTCTTGTTGAAATCGGGGTGCTTGTTGAAGCTCCCCCGTTTGCTTGCTAAACTGGCCGTCATAAGGTGTCTTTTGGAATGATTTGGCAACTCGCAATCTAATCTTCCTTTTGGCGAACGCCGCAGGCGCACGCGCCTGCTTCCTGAGCAGGGGCGAAGGGGCCGGCGAAGGGCGAAGGCGACATGCCGGAGGACAACCATGCTGGCACCGGTCCGTAGACCGACATTCGACGAACTCAATTTATCGACGGGAAAGCGCGTGCGGCTGCACCGCTTCATGTACGAGCACGGGCCGGCAAACGGCACGCTGATGCTGCTGCCGATCGATCAGGGGCTCGAACACGGGCCGATCGATTTTTTCAGCAATCCGGAGTCGATCGATACCGATTGGATTTACCAGCTGGCGGTCGCAGGCAATTTCTCGGGGATGGCGCTCCACGTCGGCCTGGCTGAAAAGTACCATAAGCCAT
This sequence comes from Vulcanimicrobiota bacterium, assembly GCA_003140855.1. Taxonomy (GTDB): domain Bacteria; phylum Vulcanimicrobiota; class Vulcanimicrobiia; order Vulcanimicrobiales; family Vulcanimicrobiaceae; genus Rubrimentiphilum. The sequence goes on along the minus strand of PLLF01000033.1, from coordinate 2,933 downwards.
ACGCCGGCAAGGTACCGCTCATTCTCAAGATCAACGGCAAGACAAACATACCGCCCGACGATGACGCCTTCAGTTCGCTCACCGCGTCGGTTGAAGATGCGGTTCGTTTGGGCGCCGACGCGATCGGCTACACGCTGTACGTCGGCAGCCCGGCGCAGGACGTCGACATCGCACAATGCGGCGAAGTCCGTCGCGACTGCGAGCGCTACGGGATGCCGTTGGTGATTTGGGCCTATCCGCGCGGCGCAGCGGTTAAGGCCAAGGGCGGAATCGATTCGCTCTATGCCATCGACTATGCCGCGCGCGTCGCGTGCGAGATGGGCGCCGACGTCATCAAACTAAACGCTCCCAAGTGGGACGCCGCGACGGCTGCTGCGATGCCGAAACCCTACAACGCCTTAGAGCTGTCGGAGCTGGATGGATTGCGCAAAGTCGTGAAGTCGGCCGGCCGCTCGCTGGTATTAGTTTCCGGCGGCAGCAAAATGGGCGACGAAGATACGATTCACAAAGCCAAGATTGCGATGGAAGCCGGATGCGTCGGCTTGATCTTCGGCCGCAACATGTGGCAGCGCGATTGGGACGATGCGCTGGCAGTGGCCGGAAGCATGCACGAATTGATGAAAGGCTATGAACAATAAAGTCGAGGACCGCGTCAATGCCGCACTCGACAAGGTTCGTCCCGGCATTCAAATGGACGGCGGCGAAGTCTGGCTCATCAAGGTCGAAAATGAAACCGCGTTCGTGCAAATGCTGGGCGCATGCGGCGGTTGCCCTGCCTCAAATATGACGTTGAAAGGCGCGATCGAGCAAGTCGTGTGCGCCGACGTTCCCGAAATCAAAGAAGTCGTTCAAGTCTAGCGGCTCATTCGAGCGGCGGAATCGAACGCAGCCAAGCCCCGTTCTTCTGCTCCGCAGCGACGCGTTCGCGAACTGCCCGTATAAATGGGGCAGGCAGCGCGCGACGCAAGTCGCGCACGTGCATTGCTTTAGCACCATCGCGGTCCTTCCACGCTTGCGCCGCCAATTCGGGCCACAGGCACACGCTGCCCGAAATGCACCCCGCCAAGTTCTCGGCCAAAACCTCGGGCAAGAATTCCTCGGAGCCCGGAAATATTGCGAACCCGGCATGGCGAGCGTGCAGGTCGCGTTCCAAAGCGAGATCGTTGGAGCTGTCTTTCATTCCGCCAATCGCGCCCGGAAATTCGGCGAGCAGCTTATCGACGAGATCGGCATGAAACGTGATGCCGCTCATACGCGGAAAATTGTAGAGAAAGATTCCGCCTTCAGGCGGCTGCGCAGAGCGCAAGAGCACCTCGAAGAACTGCACGATTCCCGCATCGGAGATGTCGCGATAATAAAACGGCGGCATCACTAAGGCCGCGCTGAAGCCGAACGCGAATGCCGCTTTCGTCAAAGTAATGGCGTCGTGCAAAGCAGTCGCGCCGGTTCCAACCATGAGCTGTTTGCGCGGTAAGCCGCCGGCCACGGATTCCATGAAACGCAGCCGATCGGCGACGGCGACCGACATCGCTTCGCCGGTCGTCCCTAGTATGTTTAGGCCGTCGCAGCCCCGATCCAAGAGCGAACGGTAATAGGGAATCGCAAGCGCAGCATCGGGCTTATGCTCGCGATCGAATGGCGTCAGTGTTGCGGAATAGATGCCGTGAATGCCACGATCTCGTTTTGTTCGCGATGGTTTGTCCAGAAACGCCGGCCGTCGTAGGCTAACGCCCGGGCTCTGAATGGTACGCGGGCAATGTCTTCGGAAGAGACTTTTCCATCGCGCGCATCGATGCGGGTTAGGAAATACTCGTCGCTCTCTTCATCTTCGGTGGTAATAAGATAAAAATAGCCTTCGACAATCACTAATCCGCAGATGTCATGCGGCGCGGATATCGGCGTGCCTGGATGCCCGGCGTCATCGAGCGAGATGATCTTCCGATTGTAAAACTGACTGACGTACAGCAAATCGCCGTCGTAACCCAAGAACGAGCCGGTGTCGTCGGGGCATGGAATCGCCCCTTCCTTTCGAAAACCGTGGCCGGGCACGAACTTGCGGATGACGCGATGATCTTCTTCAGTTTCGCTGCATACGACCCGCAGCTCGTCGCCGACCGCCACCATGCCGATCGGGCGGCCGGACGCTTGCGCTTCTTCACGCACAGCCCACGTTCGCGGGTCGATCGCATAGAGGCGTTGCGTTTCTAGCGAGCCCATCCACAGCAACTCGCCGTCGAAGGCCAACGATTGCGGACGCGGGGCCGGCGATGGCCGCCGCGCGATTTCTTCGATCGTCTCCAATATGGTCTCCATACTACGGATAGAGTCCGCGGAGTTTGGTGGCCTCGGCAACGCGCGCGACCGCGACGGAATACGCCCCGCGGCGCATGTCGATGCTGTGACGCTGCGCCTGATCGTAGGTTTCCTTGAACGCGCGCGTCATCTTCCGCTTGAGCCGCTCGTTGATTTCGTCTTCCTCCCAGAAATTTTCTTGGAGATCTTGAACCCATTCGAAATACGAGACGCTCACGCCGCCTGCATTCGCGAGAATATCGGGCAGCACGATGATGCCGCGCTCAAAAAGAATCGCGTCGGCGTCGGGCATCGTCGGACCGTTGGCGGCTTCGGCCACAATCTTCGTGCGAATGCGCGGCGCATTATCTTTCGTAATCACTTTTTCGAGGGCGGCCGGCACCAGCACGTCGCAGTCGTACTCCAGCACTTCTTTGTTGTTGATCCGGTCGCGCCCGGTAAAGCCGACCACCGAGCCGGTTTCGGCCTTGTGTGCCATTATGCCGGCGACGTCGAGGCCTTTGAGATTGGCGACGCCGCCTTTAGAATCCGTAACGGCAACGATGGAATAGCCGCGCTGCGACATGAGTTCTGCGGCATACATACCCGCATTTCCAAAACCTTGTACGGCAACGCGTGCG